>JAFCFP010000007.1 GCA_017608575.1 Candidatus Iainarchaeum sp.
ATTAATTGCAGTATTGTGTCTTCGTCAACTTTAATGTTTTTTGCAACAGCGTATGCTGCTTTCGGGCGAATGTTTTTTAATGCCGGGTCAACGCTTGCCTTTAAACCGCTTTTTTTCAATTTGTATTTTTTTAATCCGTATTCCTTTCCATAATAATAACGCAGTTCGCGTGCAATTCCTTCAACGCTCCACAAATCCGGCCTGTTAGTGTCTTTTATGTCAACTTTTATTTTTTCACTGCATTCTTCCAATTCGCCTTTTGCGAATAACACTGCTTCTTCAAGTTCTTTGCAGTTTAGTTTTTTTCCAACAAGCCTTTCGAGGTCTTTTTTGCTGAATTCAATTGTGGGCATTTTTCAGTCAACCTCTACAAGTTTTTCTTCCCGCAACCAGTCAAGTTTTTGGGAGAACAATTCCCGCATGTCATCAATTCCGAGTTTGAACATTGCCAGCCTGTCAATTCCAAGCCCCCACGCAATTGCATTGCATTTTATACCCAAAGGTTCAAGCATTTCTGGCCTGAACAAGCCAGCGCCACCGAATTCAATCCATCCAAGTTTTGGGTGTTTTGCTGACAGCTGTACTGAGGGTTCAGTGAAAGGATAGTAATCCGGATAAAATTTCACCTGTTTTGCATGAGCTATTTCTTCAGCGAATTGTTTAAGCATTCCAAGCAAGTGCTTGAAGGAAAGCTCTCCTACAATGAATCCTTCCAATTGATTGAATTCAATTAAATGGGTTCTGTCAACAGTGTCAGGTCTGTAACAGCGGGCTATTGCAAAGTATTTTCCAGGTACTTCAATGCCTTGCACTAACTGTCTTGCACTGTGCGCTGTGCCGTGTGCTGTTGGCATTAGCCTGCGGGCAATGCTTTCTTGCCATTTGTAACGCCATCCAATACTTTCAGTGCTGCCACCGAACTCGTGTGCTTCTTTTACTGCTTTGACCTTTTTTTTCCCTGGCAATAACCCTTCTTTTGGGTTTTTTAATTGATATGTATTGGTCCAGGTTCTTGCTGGGTGATTTTGTGGTTGGAATAAAACATCAAAGTTGTAGAATTCTTGCACTACAAGTGGTGCGGGCATTTCTTTGAAGCCCATTGTTACAAGTTTTTCTCTTATTTGTTCAAGGAATTGTTCATAGGGTTGTTTTTTTCCAATGAATATTTTTTCCACTTCGCCAATGGCAAACTCTCTTTTTTTTGTTTTAAGCGCAATTGCCAATGCCTTTTTTCCGTTTTCTGTTATTGTTGCAATTGTTTTTTTTGATTTTTTTCTCTCAACGAGGCCTCTTTCAATTAATTCATTGAGCAAAAACCCGTCATGTTTTGCTTCATTGAATGCTCTGCGTTCAATCATTTCAATTACTCTTTCTTCCTCTGATTTGTTTCTTTGAAGTCCTGTTTCCTCTATTTCTCCCTTTCCCGGAAAAACAATCCAGTTCATTCTTTTTGCTCTGCCAATTGCTGCGTTGAATTCTTCCATGCTTAAATTTGCTTTTTTTCTCACTTCGTCAAGTTTTGCTTTTCCGCCCAGTGCACGGATTGTTTCAACAAGCCTTCTTTCAGGGAGGAGTTTTTTTCCATTGCTTGTCAGAGAAAATTCAACCAATTCCTTTACGCTGGTTTCAATTAGGTTTTTTTCCGCAAGCCAGCCGACTGCTCTCCGCGCTGAATCAATCGGCATTCTTGCTTTAACAGCAAGTTCTTCCAATTCCAATGGCTTGCCTTTGTTTAATGCTTTTAATGCAGATTTTTCAATTTCGCTTAATGATTTTGCAATGTTTAATAATTCACTCATTTCAACCACTGCACTGGTTTTAATATAGTTAATAGGGTTATTAATTTTAAGTTATGCAATAATTGTTTTTGGTGTGAGATAATGCTTTTTGTATTGGATGCTTCAGCTATTGTGAATGACCCGAATTTTTGTTTTGAGCAAAACCATTCATTTATTACTACCCCGGAAGTAATCGCAGAGTTTAAAACAATTGAAACCCGTGCGCTTGTTGACAATGCATTGCATCATTCCCTTCTTGAAATAAGGTCTCCTTCTATTGATTCGGTTCAAATTGCTTTGGAAAAAATAAGGGAATTGAATTTTGAAAGGCTTAGCAAGGCCGATGTTTCAATTATTGCTTTGGCGCTTGAATTAAAACGCGATGGAAAAAGGTTCATTGTTCTCACTGATGATTTTTCCATTCAAAATTTTTTGGCATTGTTCAAGATTCATTACTCTTCTGTTTTACAGGATGGAATAAAAAACATTATTGCCTTTGAGTGCGTTTGCCAGGGTTGTGGCAAAAAGTTCAGTGTGGAGGAAAAGAAAAAAAGATGCCCTGACTGCGGAGCACGCATAATTAAGAAAAAAATCAGCAAGGCTGCAAAGTAAGGGATTTTTTGCCTGTCAACCAAGTTTTGAATTTTTTATAATAAATGCTTCAATTTTTCCGCCCAGTGATTTGCGTTTCCAGTAAACTGCTCCAACAAAAACAAGCAGTGCAAGCAATACAATTGTTTGGGTTTCCTTGTTGGTGTTTTCAACAAAGTCTTTCACCATATAAGCAAGGCTGAAGGAAGGCGCAATTTGTGTCCAATAAGTGTATTTTATTTTAATTGTATTGGTTGAAATTCCGCCTGGAATTTTGATTACTGGTTTTAGGTTATTAGATATAGTTGCGCCATCAAAAACATCCGAGCGTTCAACTGTTGCCTGTGCTGGTAGAGTGAATGAAATTGTTGTATTTTTTGGAATAGTGTAAAGTTCTCCTTGCAGGAATTCCTTTAACACCCAGCGGTTTAATTCAAAGACAATTGAGCGGCCAGTGCTTTCGTCCAGGTTTTTTCCCATTAAGGGGTTTATTAGTGAGTACCTTATTTCCAAGAATTTTTCATCCATGTTGAATGTAATCAACCCGCTGCCGGGCTTTATTTCGTCTTTTGTTCCAATGTGAATACGGAACCTTTCATCGAACAAGCTCCATTTGTCCAAGTCTGTTTGCAGTTCTTCGTATTTCTTTTTGAATTGTTGTAATTGGAATTCGTTTGGAAAACTCAAATAGAATCTTTCAACAATTTCTCCAAAACCGTCTTTGTCTATTTTGATGTCAATGGTGTGCTGTGTTATTTGGAACACTTGCGCGTTAGCAGGACAGAGAATAAAAAGCAGCAAAAGCAATGGAATTATTTTATTCAAAAAATGCAAGGGACAACACCATTATTTTAATTGTTGGTTAACCTTATTATTCTTTTTCTTTGTTTTTTGCCGGCTTTGTAGCTGCCAAACGCCAGCAAAAGAAAAAAAAGAGACAGTGCATTTAAAAAAAGTTCATTGGAACAATTTTATTGATAGGAATGGTTAAACTGCAGTACTTGGCTCACTCTTTTTTCAAGGTTTCATTTCCAAACTGCAATCTCCTCATTGACCCGTTTATTAATTGCCCTAAAAGAGACAATTTTAACAAGAGATTAATTGAGTGCCCTGTTTCAAGCGAAAAACTAAAAGACATTGATTTGATTCTTGTCACGCACGAGCACTTTGACCACTTTGACAAACGCACAATAGAAGACATTGCAGAGCGCGAGAACTCCATTGTGGTTGGACATGAACAGGTTTTAAGGGAATTGAAAATAAAGGAGCGCCTTAAAAGGCCAATTGATCCTAGGAGCCCGCTTAATTTGTGCGGAGTAAACATTGAACCAATTCCAATGCATCACCCTAATTCTTTTTATCCATTGGGTTACTTGCTTGAAGCCAATGGAACTAAATTGTTCCATGCAGGAGACACTGATTTGGTGAATGTTTTCAGCCGCATTAAAGCCAACATTTTAATGGTGCCAATTGGTGGCACTATTACAATGGATGTGGTTGACGCTGTCCGCGCTGTCAAAACAATGGAGCCAGACATTGCAATTCCAATGCATTACAATACATTTGAAATAATTAAAGCCTCTCCGCGTGAGTTCCAGGAAAAAATAGAAAAAAGCATTCTAAAAACAAAAGCGCGTGTTTTGAAGCCCAAACAGAAAATGAAATACTGATAATAGCGGTCAAAATGTTTTTATAAATCGTAATTTCTTGATTCTTTGCTTTAGTTCTTTGAGTTTCTCTTGGTTGGTTTTGTCTGGCCTTGCAAGAATGTTGTCTTTACTGTCACAATGGAAAATTAACCATAATAGGGCTGTCCATTTTCAATATCTTCTATTGTGCCAATGTCTTTCCATTCCCCGTTCCATTCAATAAAGCCGACTTTTTCTCCGTTGTTAATTTGGAGCATTATGGAGTCAGTTAACTCGAATTCATTGCGAGGGCTTTTTTTTGTTTGTGCAATTGCTTCAAAAATAGTGGGAGTGAACTTGTAAACACCAATGTTGATTAGTTCTGATTCAACAGAATGCAATGGTTTTTCAATTATTTCTTTAACTAATTTTCCTTCAACCCTGACAACGCCGAATCTTTCATAGTTTTTTACACGTTTCACTGCAAGCACTGAACTGAAACCAGTTTTTTTCATTAACTGTTTTAAGAGTGCTGTTCCAACAATTACATCTGCATTCATGCACAAAAAGCTTTCTCCATTGCAGTATTCTTTAGTGCTTTCAACTGCTTTTGCTGTGCCATTGCTGTTGCTTTGCACCAAATAGCTTATTTTCATTTTTCCAAATCTTGGACCAATTCTTTCAATTATTTTTTCCCCGAAATTCCCTATTACAATTCCTGCTTTTTGGATTCCTGCTTTGTCCAGCGATTCAAGAACCCATTCAAGCAATGGCTTTCCATTGAATTCCACTAATGCTTTGGGTTTTTCTTTTGTCAATTGTTTCATTCTCGTGCCTTTGCCTGCAGCGAGCACTATTGCCTTCAACACATCACCTTGGAATGCTTAACTCCATTAATTCCCTTGAAGCAACTGTTTTTGCAAAAACCTTTTTTGCTTCTTTTTCAAGTTCATTGACATTCCTGTAACGCATTGAAAAATGCGTCAATACAAGTTTTTTTACTTTTGCCTTTTTTGCTATTTCTGCTGCCTGTTCTGAAGTGCAGTGAAATGTTTCCTTTGCTCTTTTTTCCATTGCTGAAGCAAAAACAGATTCATGCACTAAAACATCAGCTTCTTTTAAGTATTTGGTGTAATTCTTTACAGGCAAAGTGTCAAGCACAATGCACACTTTTCTGCCCTTTCTGCCCTTTGAATAATCCATTACCTGTCTTGGCTTAATGGTTTTTCCTTTCCATTTTATTTTTTTGCCTTGTTGTAACATGGAATAAAGCGGTCCAGGCGGAATGCCAAGGGCTTCTGCTTTTTTTCGTATGAATTTTCCTTTTTTGTCTTTTTCCTTGAAGCAAAAGCCATAACATTGCATGTTGTGTTTTAATGGAAAAGCATTAATGGAAAAATTATTTTCCTTTAAAACAATGCCTTTTTTTAATTCGTGTATTTTTATTTCATATTCGGGTTTGATTAAGGCAATTGCTAGGGCTTTTTGCACCATTTGGTGAATTCCACGCGGTCCAAAGATTTTTAAGGGGGAATCTCTTTCAAACATGTTCATTGTTGCAAGCAATCCAGGCAAGCCCAAAAAGTGGTCTGCGTGAAAATGCGAGAAAAAAATTGAATCAATTTTCATATAACTGACTTTTGCTTTAAGCATTTGCTGTTGTGTATTTTCAGGGCAGTCAAATAAATAGTTTTTTCCATTAAAATGCAGTACTATTCCAGTCAAATTCCTGTCACGTGTTGGCGCACTGCAGCCAGTACCCAAAAACGTTAGTTTTAATTCCATTGCAATTCACCTTGCTAATTACCTTGCATTAAAGAAATATTTTAATTATGTTGGTATTGCTTTTTTTATATGCCATCCAAATCAAGCAAAAAGAAAAAAAAAGAAGCGAGACACAACGCGTTTAAAACAAAAGAATTCGGCTTTAAGTCAACTGCTGAAGTGCCTGTGCCGGAAAAAATAATCGACCAAGTAATTGGCCAGGAAAAAAGCGTTGAGTTGATTCGCAAGGCAGCCATTCAGAAAAGAAATGTGCTCTTGGTTGGCTTGCCTGGAACAGGCAAATCAATGCTTGCCCAGGCAATGGCGGAAATCCTTCCAGTGCAACAGTTAGAGGACATTCTTGTTTATCCAAACAATGCTGATCCAAACAATCCAAAAATCCGCACAGTGAAAGCCGGAGAGGGAAAGAAAATAGTGAACGAAGCGCGCATTGATGCAATGAAACAGGAAAACAACATGCGCTTGATTTCAATGATTTTACCATTGGCTTTTTTGATGATTTCGTATTTTTTGTGGATTTTTGGATTCATTCCGGATGTTGTTTTTGCAGCAACAATTATTGCTGGAATCTTTTTAATGGGCATTTTTGCTCTTGGCACACAAATGCGAAACCGTGAATCCAATAAAACGCCAAAGCTTTTAATTGACAATTCCGGCAAAAAGATAGCTCCTTTTATTGAAGCAACTGGTGCTCGCGCTGGAGCATTGCTTGGAGATGTAAAGCATGATCCCTTACAGTCAGGCGGCTTGGGTACGCCTCCGCACTTGCGAGTTGAACCCGGAATGATTCACAGGGTTAATGGTGGAGTTTTGTTCTTGGATGAAATTGCTTCGCTGAGTCCAAAAAGCCAGCAGGAATTGCTTACAGCAATGCAGGAAAAAAAGTATGCAATTACTGGCCAGAGTGAAATGTCCTCTGGTTCAATGGTTCGTACTGAGCCAGTGCCCTGTGATTTTGTGTTTGTTGGTGCAGGAAATTATGAGGACTTGCGTAAAGTGCATCCAGCTCTGCGTTCAAGGATTCGCGGTTATGGTTATGAAATTTACATGAACTTGGACATGCCTGACACCAAAGAAAACAGGTTGAAACTGGTGCAGTTTGTTGCACAGGAAGTAAAAAAGGATGGTAAAATTCCGCATTTTGAAATGGATGCAGCGCAGGAAATAGTCCTTGAGGCAAGAAAGCGCGCTCAAAGGAAAAACCGTTTGACTCTCAAACTCAGAGACTTGGGTGGTTTGGTTAGAGCAGCTGGGGATATTGCAAAAAAGAAAGGCCATTCGCTTGTGCAAAGACAGGATGTATTGGAGGCAAAAATGTCTGCTTTGACATTGGAACAGCAAATGATGGCTAAACTTATAGAGCAACGCAAGGACTATGATGTCTTTGTAAACAGGGGTTCCATTGTTGGGAGGGTTAATGGCTTGGCTGTTACAGCTGATGGTTCTGCTGGAATGGTTCTGCCGATTGAGGCAGAGATTGCTCCAGCTGCTTCGAGAGCAGAGGGAAAAGTAATTGCAACAGGCAAGCTTGGAGAAATTGCCAAAGAGGCGGTTCAAAACGTTTCCGCTTTGATTAAAAAAATAAGCGGAAAAGATATTAGAAAGCATGATTTGCATATTCAATTCCTTCAAACCTATGAGGGCGTTGAAGGTGATTCGGCTTCGGTTAGTGTTGCCACTGCTGTAATTTCTGCACTTGAAAAAATTCCAATAAAGCAATGCCTTGCAATGACTGGTTCTTTGTCTGTGAGAGGTGAGGTTTTGCCTGTTGGTGGCATTACTGCAAAGGTTGAAGCAGCAATTCAGGCTGGTTTTAAAGAGGTTATTATTCCAAAGGCTAATTTGCAGGATATCGTTATTTCAAGGGACAAACTGAAAAACATTAAAGTGATTCCGGTTGTTTCTTTGAGTGAAGTATTGGACAATGCCTTGGTTAAAGGCAGGAAAACATCAATGCTTATTAAGTCTTTGAAGAAGATTCTTTCAATTGGGTTTCCCTCATTGTTAGAAAAGCACGCATTAAAGGCACAGAATTGATTACACTGCGAGCACAATGCGTCCTTTTTTTATTTCTATTTCTTTGATGCTGGCTGCTTTTAATTCTTCTTTTTTGTCTTCTTTTTTGAAGAAAACCCTGTTGGTTTTTCTGCTTATTTTTTGGACTTTTCCCAGCCATTCTCCGTTCTTTGAATACACTGGCAATCCGATGAGTAGTTCGGTGATTTTGTTTCTTAAATCCATTGATTCTGCAATGCGGAATGAAACCAGTAATACAATGAATGATACAAGTATTGAGGAGAGGAAAAAGTTAAGAGCTCCTTCCAGTATTACGAGAATGCCTGAGTCAAGAATGAACCAGAACAAAATTGTTGAAACAGCGTAAATGAAGTATCTTTTCAAGCGGTAAGCGCGTTTCATTGCAATCATGTCCATTGCTTTTCCTGACACAATTAGCAGTGATGAAAGCACGAACAGTGAAAAGGTTCCCTGCACTGCTTTTATTAGGTTGAATGGAGTTGGCGGCGCGCTTGAAATGTTGAAATAAAGAGTCATTGGAATGAATACAAATAAAATAATAAAGCTTGCCAGGTAAAGCGGGAAAGAAATTCTTTGAATTGAAAAAGTGCGCGTTGCTCTTTCAAACTGTTTGTGGAGCCAGGCTTCTATTCCAAGACCTTTGACTATTAGGTATGCTCCAATTACCATTGAAATGCCTTGCAGGAAAAGCCCCTCCATTTTCAAGTACACGGTTATGGCAAAAAACAACAGGATTATTCCCGGAATGCCGAAAACAATTCTTGCAATGTAGGGATCTCGAAGAGCTTCCCTTAACGTATAATAAACCGATTCAACTTGTTGTGCTTGTTTTACTATTACCACTTGCTTTGAAATAATTCGGCCGCGGGATTGAATTATTGGAATTATTTGGTCGTCTTCTGCGCCGTCTGTTATAAGAATAAAGCCTTTTATTTTGTATTTTGCTTCCAGTGCATCCAGTTGCTCGTTTAATTTTTTGTCTGATTTGAAGCCGTGTTTTCCGTGTCCTGTGATTGTAACAATTTCAATGTTTTCAAATTCGCCTTGAATTTCGTCAAATTTTTTTATTGCTGCAAACAATGAGTTTGCATCGCTTTCCTCGGGGTCAGCGAGAATTAACTTGTTTGCTGCTTTAAGGTTTGCGTTTCTTCCAATGATTGGCCCGGAAATCTTTGCTTTTCTTCCAAGGTCATTGTCTCTGTCAACGCATAAAACAATAACGGTTTCTTTTTTGGCCATTTTAACCGCCAATTAATAATTAAGCCTTTTTTTTCGTTTTTTTTGCCATAGTCACCATTAAAATGCTTTGGCAATAAGTAATATATACCAGTTTTTATATATAAAGGGTTATTATTGCTGGAATTCGGGGATTAAAAATGGCGGTTTCGCCTCAAGGGTTTAAATTGAGTCTTTTTGTTGTATTGCTTTGTTTAATTGTAATTGCTGTCCTTTTTGCCTTGCAGTTGTTGAATCCATTGCTTTCGAATATTTTTTGGATTGCCTTGCTTTTATTGAGTGTAGTGATTATTTGGCGTTTTGACCCATTGCTTAAATTAAAGGATTATGAGCGTGCAGTGATTTTTCGCTTTGGAAAAGTCCACAGGGTCGGTGGACCCGGATGGTGCATTGTTTGGCCATGGATTGAAACATATTCCTATGTTGATTTGAGGACAAAAACACTTGATGTTGCAAAACAGGACACAATTACAAAGGATTCAATTGAAGTGAAAATTGACGCGGTTATTTATTTAAAGGTCAGAAAGGACAATCAATCGGTTATTAATTCAGTTATTGAAGTTGAGAATTTTGAAGAAGCCGCGCGAACTTTTGTTATTGCTTCAATTCGTGACATTGTGGGTTCAATGGATTTAATGTCATTGATTTCCAATATTGAAGAATTGAATTCAAAGCTTTTAAGGGACCTTTCAGGAATTGCAGAGGAATGGGGTGTGAGGGTGATTGCAGTGGAAATAAAGGACATTGATATTCCTAAAACAGTTCTTGATGCAATGCATGAACAAAAAGCTGCAGTTCAACAAAAACTTGCCCGCATTGAACGCGCTCAAGCCCATAAAGCCGAAATTGAAGCAGTAAAGGATGCTGCAAAAGACCTCTCGGATAAAGCAATGAATTATTATTACATTAAGGCATTGGAGGAAATGTCCAAAGGCAAGGGCACTAAAATGGTTTTTCCACTGGAATTTGCTGCTCTTGCAAGATCAATTGGTGCAACCTTTACGCCGCATTCTTCAGAACGGGAGAACATTCGCCAAATGAAGGCATTAATTCGAAAATATGAACGCGAATTAAAAGCCAAAAAAAGCAAAAAGGACTGAGTGGCTTTTATTGCCTCACTGCTTTCAATACAAGCAAAACTATTATTAACAACCAGCCACCAAAAGCCATTACTGCGTAAGCTTGTAGGGAGATGTACTCTCCAATGAATCCATTGATTCTTGCAATTTCTCCCAATACAAGGAATGTTTCAATTATTCCGCTCATTAAAAGGGAAAAGAATGCAACAATTAACAGAATAAACGAGTCTTTTGCGATTGTTTCAAATTCAGTGCTCATGTATTTTCCTTTTGAAACTGCCACTGAAATCAAGCCACCGCTTATTGCGCCTAAAAAATAGCCAGTGAATTCTGGAATGCCATGTGGCAGCAATCCCAGGAATGCAAAGTGATTGGTGGCAATAATTGTTTCTCCAATTAGTACGCCAACAACTGATGAATTCCAGGTAATTAAATAAATTGCTCCTGCTCCAAAAAGGAATGAGAATAACACTGCGTACAATAACACTGAAACATTGTTGAAAAAGATTAAATTGAACAATTCATTGAATTTGAAAATACCTGTTTTGGTTAGTGTTGCTTTGCCGGTTATTGATTCCCTTAACTGTCCAATTCCTTCAAGTGTATTGTTTTGTTCTGCAAAAACAATGTTCTTTGATGGCATTGAATAGCATGCTTTTTCAATGCAGAAATGGCTTTCTTCATTTGGTAACACAATGTACCATAAAGTGTAACTGGAAATAACCCCAATTGAAAAGAATGCATAGATTGCAAGCAAGCTAATGTTTCTTCCCAAAAAAGTAGTGCTTGGTTTTTTGCTTTTTGCTTCAAGTTCTTCCTCTTTTACGAACACTGAGTGAATCAATGGAACAGTGGCAATTGTTACAAATGCAATGGATAAAATTGAAGCATGGCTTGGAAAAGCAATGAATGAAACCCAAAGCGAAACACTGCTTGTAATGAATCCAAGCAAAAAGGAAAAAAGAGGGTGTTTCATTATGATTTCACTCTTAAAAAGCGATTCAAGTACCATTTTTTTTTCCTCTTGGCGTTTTCCTTTTTACTGCATAGAATTAAATAGGTTTTCAATTAAAACTTAACTTATATATTAATGGTTTTAGTTGAAGGGTTTTAAAGATATTCTTTAACTGTTTTTTAAGAGGTTTTTTTAATGAGGGAAAAGGTTGTTGTTCCGGGCGAAGAGCTTGGAATTAGTGAAGAGTATTCATCTGAAGAAAACACTTATGAAGATGAGGATGGCACAATTTATGCTGATTCAGTGGGAATTGCAAGATTTGACGATGACAACAGGGAAGTGCGGGTGAAAAAGAACAGCACTGTGAGGAATTTTTTCCCGGGTTCAATTGTTTATGCAATTGTTACCGGCGTTAGAAAAAACCGCGTTCTTGTAAACATTTTGAGTGCTGAAAAAAACGGCGAAAAACTTGTAGTGAACAGGTCAATGGCAATGATTCCAATTGCAAACGTCAGCACAGAA
Organism: Candidatus Iainarchaeum sp.; assembly: GCA_017608575.1. GTDB lineage: Archaea > Iainarchaeota > Iainarchaeia > Iainarchaeales > DTGL01 > JAFCFP01. The sequence continues at coordinate 11,612 of JAFCFP010000007.1, forward strand.
TTTGTAAGGGATTTAAGGAATGAATTCAGAATCGGTGACTTAATAAAGGCAGAGGTTGAATCAATTAAGCCGTTTGGAATAAGGCTTTTGACAAACAAGCCAGGGCTCGGCGTAATAAAAGCGTATTGCAGTAAGTGTAGGCATCCATTGCATTTAATTGGCAGGGAACTAAAATGCACCAATTGTGGTCACACTGAGAAAAGAAAGGTGAGCAGGGAATTCATCCTTAAATAAAAGAGGTGTTTTTGTGGAATTAAAGGAATTGAAAAAAACAAAGGACACTCTTGAATTCAAGCTGTTGGGGGAAAGGCACACTTTTCCACAGCTTTTGAAAAAAGAGCTCTTAAAGGATTCAAATGTTGAATTTGTTTCCTACAAGTTGAGGCATCCTTTTGACAAAGACTCAACATTCATTGTCAAAGTCAAAAAGGGCAATCCAAAAACTGCTTTAAGCGAGGCAGCCAAAAGAATTGGGAAGGAAGCTGACAGTTTTTCAAAAGAACTCCAAAAAGCACTTAAATGAAGGTCTTTCCTTTGAGTCGCGGAATTAAAAAAAAAGCACGCGCAATTGGAATTGACGACGGCTCTTTTGTTCCAAAAAAACCTGGCAAAGCTCTTATTGTTGGAGTATTGCTTAGAGCAGATGGAAGAATTGAGGGAATTCTTTCCACTTCAGTTAAAGTTGACGGCCTTGATTCAACCCAAAAAATTACACGCATGCTTAAAAAATCACGCTTCTGCGAACAGGCTTCTTTTGTTTTTTTGGATGGAATCAATTTTGCCGGATTTAACTTTATTGACATTAAAAAATTGAATGCAGAAATTAAAGTGCCTGTTATTGCAGTAATGCGCAAAAAACCTTTATTGCAAAAAATAAAGCGCGCTTTGAGTCGTTTCAATGATAAAGAAAAGCGTTTTTCCCTTATTGAAAAAGCTGGTTCAGTGCATAAAGCTCCAGTACTCTACTTCCAATGCTCTGGATTGAACGCTGACAATGCCAGAAAAGCAATAAAGCTTTTCTCTCTTCATTCTAATCTGCCGGAGCCAGTGCGTTTGGCGCACTTGATTGCAAGCGGTGTTTCTCTTGGAGAAAGCACCACCCCCTGAGGTGCTTGAATTGAAGTTAAAGGAAATAAGAAAGGCAAAACAAAGACAAAAGAATTCCCCTTTTAAAAAGGCAAACCGCTTCTTGCACAAAAAACTGTCTTTTTTAAAATGGCTGGATCCTTTCACTTATGCTGACATTTTATTGGAGCGCTCTGGAAAAAAAGACAAAAAAATTGTTTCATGGAGTGTTTACCTTTTAACTGCTGCGCTGTCTGCATTTGTGCTTTACAATTTTTTTGCTTTATTGCTTGGAACACGCTTTCCTGGAGTAATTGTTTTAAGTGGTTCAATGGAGCCATTGTTTTACCGTGGAGACATAATAATAATGCAGGGTTTTAATGTTGAATCATTGCATGGCGCAAGGATTAAATTTGATGGCTCAATTAAGGGATTGCCTCTTTCAAATTATGCAACCACTTATTGTTCGAGGAATGATGGCACAGAGATAAAAACATGCAGCAAATTCAAGGAGGATTACAGGAATGGAAAAGTCCATTTGCCGGATTTTTCAACCACCAAAATTGTTTTCAGTAACGGCAAGGAAGTGAAAATAACAAAGAACGGAGACATTGTAGTATATTATGGCTATGTTTTTAATTGGCTGACCGGCACGCACAGCTTTGAACCAATAATTCACAGAGTTGTTGCAATAATTGAAGCAAACGATGGAGTGTTTGTTCTTACAAAAGGCGATTCAAAGTTCAATTCGTTCATTGATCAGGATGCTGGAATTTCACCGAGTGCTGTTCCTGTGTCAGAGCTTGAAGGAAGGCTTGTTGCAATAATTCCCAAGCTTGGCTATGTGAAGCTTTTGGTGATGGATGACTTGCCTTGTGTTTTAATGAGTTTGATTGATGGAAGGTATTGTGTATTGCCATGAGTGGTTTTAATGCAATCAAACGATGAAGAAAAGCAGTTTAAAAGGCTTCCGGCGAAAGAGACAACGCTGTCAGAGTTGACTGGAACCGAAAAACGGGTTTCAGTGATTGGCACAATTGTTTCAATTGACGATTCAGCGCTTAAAGCTGTTTTGAGTGATGGTTCAACAGAGGCAGTGCTTGAATTTTCCGACAATGAATTGTTTTCCAAGGCAGGACAGGAAAGCATTGTTCGTGTTATTGGGAGGCCGAACAGTGGTGAAAGGGTTTCCATTTCTGTTGAAGCAATACATGAATTAAAGGACTTTGACAGGGAATTGTTTGAACAAGTGCGACAGATTGAGAAGAAAGTATTAAAATAGTATGATTCCATTTAATTGTGGGGATGAGCAAATGAAGCTTGTATTGGAAAAAGCGCGTGATTTTCAAAAAAGCGTTAATGCTATTGCTGTATTGATTGATGAAGCGGAATTTGTAATTGATGCCGAAAAGCTTGCCCTTAAGGCAACTGATCCAAGCCAGATTTCCATGGTTGACTTTGAAATGGATAAAAGTGCTTTTAAGGAATTTGATGTGAATGAAACTGTTACAATTGGATTGGATTTGGATTACTTGGCACAGGTAATGAACAGAGCCAAGCCAGATGATGAGTTAACGCTTGAAATAAATCCTGAAAAAACCGCTTTGAAAATCGGTTTTAAGGGAGCGTCAACTCGCCATTTTGTCATTCCATTGATTGATGTAAACAAGGGCCAGATTCCAAATCCAAAGATTGAATTCCAGGCAGTGCTGTCGGTTAATGCGGCAGTGTTACAGGATGCTTTAAAGGATGCAGAGCTGATTTCAAACCATGTGGTGCTCGGGGTTTCAAATGAAGCGTTTTATGTAAAGGCAAAAAGCAGCAAGGGAGCGCTTGAAAGCCAGACAAGCCAAAAGGAAAAGTCAGTTAAGGAATTCAAGGTATCACAGGAATGCAAAAGCATGTTTCCATTGGATTATTTGAAGGACATGCTTAAAGCGCCTGACAACAAGGATGAAATTGAATTAAAGCTTAGAAGCGATGCGCCAGTGCAGATTTCCTATAAAATAGGAAAAGCGCGCATTTCTTATTTTTTGGCTCCAAGGATTGAAACCGAGTGAATGCCTTTTGCCATTGTTGTTTTTTTGGCTGCTTTTTGGAATAATAAAGGAATAAAAGAGTTCTTAAGTCTTAAAGTGGTTGATTAAAGGAGCATTACGGAGCCAATTACAACAAGGCAGACTGCGAGTATTTTTAATGCAATTGTTTTCCGGCTTATTTCTTCTTTTATTAAGTGTGGCATGAATTTGGTGAAAATTAATGCCAGGCCAAGAATCATAAAGGGTTGCACTGCTTGCACTGCTGCCACCAGTGAAACCAAGCCAAGGGAAATTGCAGTAATGAATGAAATCCTTCCAGAAATAAAGAAAACACTGCTAGCGGTTGCAAGAGCCAGAGATTTTGGTTTTTCCACTACAATTTTTTTTATTTTTTTAAGGAAGGGCAGTGAAACAAAAGAAAAGCAAATCAAAAGGAACACTATTCTCCACTCAATTAATTCAATAATGCTCATTTCCCTGAGCAGGAATTTTTGCATTACAGTGTCAATTGAGAACAAGGCAGCAGACAAAATGATTACAAAAAACCAGCCGTTTAATTTCAATTCTTTTCTTTGGGACACTAAAAGCGCTCCCGAAACTATGAGAAAAATCCCAATAGTTTGAAGGAATGAAACCTTTTCGCCTAGGAAAACTACAGCAATTAAGAGGACAAAGAAGGGCATTATGTTAATTGCTGTGAGGACTCTTGACATTTCCGCTGTATGCATTGCCTTAAAGTACAAAAGCACTGCTGTCATGTTTAAAAGCGTTGAAACAAACAACAAAAAAAGCCACTCTGCTTTTGGCACAGTGAAGCCAGCGAAAAAGGCAATCACTAAAAGCATTGCAAGTGAAGCCATTTGGTTCAATGTTGTTGCAATTAATGGATTTTTTGTGTAATTGCTTACAAGTATTTTGTCAAACATGCTGGAAAAAGACCATAAGAGGATTGAAAGCAACGCCAAAAAAAACCAGAGCATTTTTCATTCACCAACTATTTCCTTAAACAATGGCCAGTCAATGTTTCCCCCGCTTAAAACAACAGCCACGTTTTTTCCGTGGAATTTTTCCGGTTGTTCCAATAATGCAGCTACACCAATTGCTCCAGCACCCTCTACTTTCAGTGAATGTTCTTTCCACAAAAACCTTATTGCTTCTCTTATTGATTGTTCTTTTACAAGGAGAATGCCATCAACAAATTTTTTTGCATAATGCAGGGTAATGCTGTCTTTTTCAATTGGGCCACGCAGTGAATCAGCAATTGTTTCCTTTTCTTTTGCTTTAACTGCTTTTCCTGCTTTAATGGATTCATAGAATGATTTTGCTGCAGTGCTTTGCACTCCGAACACTTGAATGTTTTTGTTAATGTTTTTTGCAGTAAAACCAATTCCTGACGCGAGCGCTCCCCCGCTTGCACCGCACAAAAAAACATTTGTTTGTGGTTGTTCTTGAAGTATTTCCAATGCAATAGTGCCATTGCCTGCAATTATTGCAGTGTCATTATAGGGTGAAAGAAATGAAAGCCCTTTTTTTTTGGCTAATTCTTTTGCTTTCTTTTCAGCTTCCTCGTATGCTGAACCGAATTCAATTATTTTTGCTCCTTTTCCCCGGAGTTTTTCAATTTTAATCCTTGGAATGCCTTTGGGCACTACAATGGTTGCCTTTATTCCTTGTGTTCGGCATTGCTCTGCAAGAGCAATTCCAAAGTTTCCCGCAGAACAGGAAACAATGCCTTTTTCTTTAAGTGATGAAAGCTTATGAATCACTCCGCGTATTTTAAAACTGTGGCCTTTTTGCAGATTTTCACATTTAAGGAATGCTTTTCCGTTTATTTTAATGCCTAGTTTTTTTGATTCAATTAATGGGGTTTTTTTAATGTGGCCAGCGCAGTTTTTTGCAGCTTTTTTTACTTCACTCAATGACAGCATTTTGTTCCCTTTCAAGAATACTGCTAGCGATTTCAATTAAAGGCTTTCTGTTGAAATAAATGCTTTAAAGGCGGAATAATGACTGAAAGAATTCTGGGAATTGATTTGGGGGCAAGCACCACTGATTTTGTTTTAATGGAAGGAAAAAGGGTTTATTTTAAAGAATCAATGCCTTCACTGGATTTGGATTCCCTTGAAAAAAAAATAAAAAGCGTTAAAAAAAACCTTGGAGGAATTTCGTTTATTGCGCTTACTGGCGGAAAGAGTGCTTTTTTTCCAAGCAGGTTTTCGGGCATTAAAGTGAAAAAAGTAAACGAAATCAATGCAATTGGTGCCGGCGGATTGTTTCTTTCAGGAAAAAAACGCGCTTTGGTTGCATCGCTTGGCACTGGCACGTGCATTGTTTCAATGAATGGTTCAATTGCAAGGCATTGTTGTGGCACTGGCGTAAGTGGGGGCACCCTTGTAGGTTTGTCAAAAAAACTCCTTGGCTTTTCTGATTTGAAAAGGTTCAATTCGCTTGCCAAAAAAGGTTCCCTTAAAAGAATTGATTTGAGTGTAATGGATATTGTTGGCAAAGGCATTGGAAATCTGCCAGGCAATGCGACTGCTTCAAATTTTGCAAAAGCTGGAAATTCAACAAAGGCTGATATTGCAATTGGAATAGCCAATCTTGTAGCTGAAGCAAATGCTTCCATTGTTTCCCTTTCTGCACAAAAATGCAGACAACATGACATTGTGCTCACTGGAAAGCTTTTATCGGTGCCGGTTGTTAAAAAAAGGCTTTTGGCTGGCTTGAAATTGCTTGGCTGTAAGGCAGTTGTTCCAAGGCACTATGAAATTGCCACTGCAATTGGTGCATGCGTGCTGTAATTTAAAGTACAAGAGAGCCAAGCAGTGTAACCGCAAAAACAATTTTAAATCCTTTCTATTCTCTTATTTATTACGCTTAGCTGATTTGCGGGGATTTCATTGATTAAGCTGACCAATATTGAGCCTTGGCAGACTGCCATTAGGGCAATTTCTAATTTCATTTCAGAGGGAAACTTCCGCTTTAATGACAAAGGAGTTTCATTTAAAGCAATTGATCCAAGCCAAATAGTTTTGGTGAATTACCATGTTGACAAATCGTTTTTTGACAAGTTTAACGTTGAACCAACACTTATTGGAATTGATTTGGATGAATTCAACAAAGTAATGCGCAGGGCTTCACCGCATGATGTTTTGGAAATGGACATTACTGATTCATACCTTGATGTTAACCTTAAAGGGGAACTGAATAGGAATTTTCGACTTTCATTGATTGATGTCAGTGAAGAAGAAGCTGAAATTCCAGAACAGGAATTTGATGCAATGGTTGAAATAAATGCCCGTGTGTTACAGGAAGCATTAAAGGATGCTTCATTGTTTGGAAGCAGTGTTGTTTTCAGGATTGAGGGAAAAAAACTGTTAATTGAAGCGCGTGGTTCACAGGGCACGCTTAAAACAGAGGCAAAGGAAGCAGAACTGGTGAAAGTAAAGGCAAAAAAAGACATTACAAGCAAGTATTCGCTGAATTTTTTGGAAAACATTGTAAAAGAAGCCCATCCTGATTCAAGGGTTTTACTGGAATTGAAAAACGAAGCCCCAATGCGCATTTCTTACAATATTGGTGATACAAAGATTCAATTCCATTTGGCTCACATGATTTTATAATTGCATTAACTGTTTTAGGGGAATGCTGCCCTGTTACTCTTTTTAATTTCTTTCATTGGAGATTCTTTTATGATTCCATTGGAGCAATTGCGATTTGCCCAAAAATATCCATTCACTAAAACCGCACAAAAAGCAATTAAAACACTGAATGTTCCCCTTAACAGGATAAGCGAGGATGTAAGAGAGCGTGCTAGAATAAGGGTGGAAAGAGCTCTTTTAAGGAAAAATTATGCTCCGAGGTTTTTTGGAGAAGACCCTGAATTGCTTGAGAACGAAATCCTTTCATTTCCGCTTGCAAAAATAATTGTTTCGCTTTTGGATGAATTATCTGCAATGCAGGCTTTTGCAAAAAGTGTTGCAAATTCAACACTGGTGTTTCTGCGAAGCGCAGAAAATACTGTGGAAGAATGCATTTCACTGGCTTCAGAGCTGGGTTTAAAATTTGACTTGGATGAAGAAGGAAATTTTTTGGTTCCATTAACAGTGTTTCTTTCAATCCCATTTAACAATGATTCATTAAAGCTTGTCAACCGCGTTGTTGAAAATGGAATGGTTTTTCTTTCAACTGATTTGTTTGCATTGTTTCTTTCTGAAAAGGCTTACTCGATTGTTTTGAAATCGCTTCCAGTCAAAGACAGTGGGTTTCCTTCATGGATTAAGGAAGCTGTACGCGTTCTTTCGGATTCCTTTAAGAAAAAAAAGCGTTCTTTTTTCAAGGGAATGACTCATAGCGTTAAACCTGAGTTTTTTCCGCCATGCATTTCTGAATTGTTTGAAGGAATTTCCAGTGGAAAGAATTTGCCCCACATAGCGCGTTTTTACCTTACAACCTTTTTGAATGCAGTTGGCATGCCACAGGAAGAAATAGTGAAATTGTTTTCACATACCCCGAATTACAGCGAACGCATTACCCGTTACCAGGTTAAAAAAATTTGCACGCTTAAAGGCAAGGGTTATTCTCCGCCAACATGCACCAAGCTCAAAGCAAGTGGTTTGTGCAAGGAAAACTGCAATGTAAAGAGCCCAATTCAGTTTTATCGCAATAAATTTTTTGGCTCTAAAAGCAATGAAAAAAAGAGTGATTTTAATGAACAGTGAAACGGAAAAATTTTTAATGCAAAGAATTCGTTCCTTTTATGCTTCTGCAAAAATTAAAGCAGTTCCTTCAATTGAAGCAAGAGAATTTGGCATTGGCTCTCTTGGAAAAAAAATAGTTAAAAGGCATTTGTCTTTTTCCTCTGAAAAAGAATTGAACGAGTTCCTTCGCATGGAAGCACCGCCTTTTATTTCTTACTCAAATGCCTATTACCAAAAGCCAAGTGCGAGACCAATGGAAGCAAAAGGTTTTATGGGAGCGGATTTAGTGTATGAATTTGACGCTGATGACATTCCAACTCCTTGCAAAAAAGAGCACGATTCATGGAAATGTCAATCCTGTGGAGCCGAAGGAAAGGGTTCTTTGCAGAACTGCCCTGAATGCGGTGCAGTTGTAAAAGTAAAGCAATGGTTTTGCTCTGAATGCCTGGAGGCAGCAAAGCGTGAAACATTAAAGCTTTTAAGCATTCTTGAAAAAGAATTCGGCTTTACTGGTTTGTCTATTAATTTTTCCGGCAATGCAGGCTATCATGTTCACGTGAGAAGCAAGGAAGTGCATGCATTGCCTCAAAGAGCGCGCATTGAATTGCTTGACTATTTGACTTTTAATGGTTTCAGCCTTGAAGAGCATGGTTTTGGTGTCCCGCTTTCAATGGGTGATTCAAGGAATTCAGCTGTTCTCACTTGTCCTATTCCATCCAAATCCAAGGGTCTCACGGCAAGGTTTATGAAAAGGCTTGTTTCGTTTATTAAGGAATGGGACACTGAAAAGCTTGCCGTGTATGGAATGATTTCAAAAAGAGAATCATTGTTCTTGCAAAAGAACAAGGAAAAAATATTGGAAAAAATGGAGGAAGGGATTTTGCTTCCGATTAATGCATCCCGTCCGAAAACAAGCCAAAAGTTTTGGAAATCGCTTATTGAAAAAGCCCTCATTGAAGAAACCATAAAACTCAATGTGGATAGGCAAACATCTGTTGATATGCACAGAATTCTCAGAATGCCTGGCACTATTCACGGTTCAACTGGCTTGATTGCTTCGGTTGTTGAAAGGAATGAATTAAAAAAATTCAATCCTTTTTCGCAGAGTGTTGTTTTTTCCAGTGAGCCAGTAAAGGTTTTTATTAATAATTCTCCTGAATTTGAACTGAAGGGGGAGAAATTCGGTCCGTTTAATGAACAGCAAGCTGAATTGCCGGAGTATGCGGCGTTTTATTTGCTTGCAAAAGGCCGTGCTTCTCTTGGAGGCAATGGCAATGGACTATGACGAACTGAGGCGGATTTACAGGCTTGAAAAAAATTCCACTCAATTGGTTAAACTCGACGATGATTTTTTTTCAGAGCTTAAATCTTTCCTGCGAGAAAAACAATCAGCCTATAAAGAAAGCATTAAAAAGGGAAACCTTTCAATGGCAAAAAATTACTCCGAGTTAAAAAAGCTTGTTAAAGAGATTATTCAATTGAGGGAAAAAAAACTGCTCAACAAAGCACTCCTGGTTTCCCGCACTGGAGAGTTTTCTGATGAAAACCTTTCAGTTGAAGAGAAAAAAACATTCAATAAAATTATTTCAATTCTGAAAGAACACAAAGCGGAAATAAACAGCTTGCTTGGCGAAAAAGAACAGCCAAAGGAAAAAACACCACAGAGTGTTAAGGTGACAATATTTAAAGAGGTTCCCGCATTTGTTGGAGCGGACATGAAGGAATATGGGCCTTTTTCAGCCGGCATGGAAGTAGAGCTTCCAAAAAAAACCGCTGACTTATTGGTTTCAACAAAGCTTGCTGAAATCAAATAATTTTTTCGGCATTAAAATAAACGCTTTTTTAATTGTTTGTTTTTTAATCTTATTAATGGTGGTTAAATGACTAAAATAGAGCAATTGGTTAAGCAGCCCAAAAACAAGTTTTTAAAGGTAAAATGTGAGTCATGCGGAAACGAGCAGATTATTTTTTCCGTTCCTTCGCGCAACGTGAAATGCCTTGTATGTAATGAGGAAATTGCAAAAAGCACTTCCCATAAAGCAAAAATAAAGGGCAAAATAATTGAAGAGTTTTAATCGGTGAACAAATGAAGAGTTTTCCAGAAGAAGGAGAAATTGTTGTAGTGGAAGTAAAAAAAGTCCTCAATTATGGAGCATTTGTTGAATTGCTCGAATATGACAGGCTGGCTGGATTTATTCATATTTCACAGGTTGCCTCGCGCTGGGTTAAAAACATTCGCAATCATGTCCGCGAAAACCAAGTGCGTGCAGCAACAGTTCTTTCAGTTGACAGGCAAAAAAACCAGGTTGATTTGTCCCTCACAAAGGTTTCAGCGCAAAGGCAAAGGGAGAAAATCGAAGAATGGAAACAATTTAAGCGTTCAAAGAAGCTTCTTGAAGTTCTTGCCAAAAAAAAGAAAAAATCTTTCGATGAGGGCTGGAAAGCGGTTGCTGAACCGTTAATTGAAGAGTATGGTTCTTTGAGTGAGGGTTTTAGGCAGATTGCAATGCAGGGCAGTAATGCAGCAAAAGGCATCAGTAAGGAATGGCTGAAAGATGTTGTTGAAATGGTTGAAAAAAGCATTTCAATTCCAAAAAAAACAGTTGAAGGAATTTTTTCACTTAAAAGCTATGAGGCAAATGGCTTCGAAGTAATAAAAAACGCTCTCAGTGAGGGAAAAAAACAGGCAAAGGGTGTTGAAGTTGAATTGTTCTACAAGGGCGGCGGCAATTATGTTTTAAGGGTTTCAGCGGATGACTATAAAAAGGCAGAAAAGGAAATGGAGAAAGTAAAAGAAAAGGTTATTGAACTCGTTGAAAAAGGAAAAGGCATTGTGGAATTCAAAAAAAAGGAATCAAGAAAATAAGGTGGTTTGTTGGTTTCAAGGATTGAAATACTGAAAAGAAAAAAACTCAAAAACCCAGTGTTGATTACTGGCTTGCCGGGCATTGGGCTTGTGGGAAAGATTTCAGTTGACTATTTGTTGAAGCAATTTAAAGCTGAAAAGATTGCGAATGTTTACTCTGATTCTTTTCCTCCAAGCGTGCAAATAATGAATGGATTGCTTGACTTAATAAGGGATGAGATTTATTGCTGGGAATTTAAGGGAAGGCATTTTCTTTTTTTGGCTGGACCAATTCAGCCATCTCTGGATTTCCATTCGGGTTCGGCTTTTGGGCATTACGAGTTTGCTTCAGCAATAGTGCAAGCAGCCAAGAAATTTGGCGTTAAAGAGATTGTAACCCTTGCTGGAATAAATGTTGGAGATGAAAGAATGGAGCGCGAGCCGGCAGTAATTGTTGCTGCCACTAACCAGGAAATGCTTAAAAAATTCAAAAAGCTTGGCGCTAAAGTGAATAAAAGCAATGGCTTGATTGCTGGTGCAGCTGGCTTGATTTTAGGTATTGGCAGAAAGCAGGGCTTGCAAGGCGCGTGCTTGATGGGTGAAACAAATGCCAAACTGATTTATGGAGACCATGGTGCTGCAAAAAAAGTGGTTGAATTGCTCGTCAAGGCTTATGGTTTTAGGGTCAAAATGGCTGGCATTAAAAAGGAAGCAAAAAACATTGAAAACGCTTTTGCCCAGTTAAGTAAGCAATTTGAGGAAAAGCGCGAGGAATTTATTGAAGAAAAACCGAGTTATGTGCGCTGAATTAAAACTCGTTAAGTGTTCGCTGTCCCTTGAATGAACTGTTGCATTCAAGGAATTCTTTCAATTCAATTTTTTTTCTTTCCATTTCTTCCATTGAATCGCAGATCACTGGTTGTCCGTATTGACCGCCTCCACCACTTTTATAAAGTACTCTTCCGAGACGGAATGATTCAATTTTTTTTGCAACCTCTTCGTTTACTTCAGCCAATTCAACAACTGGTTCATCAATAAGTGCTTTTATTTCTGATTCAAAGCAATCAATGAATTCTCTCCAAAGGGATTGTACTTTTTGTGAATTAATGTTTTCAACGCCTAGAGAAATTTTTATTATTTCAGCCAATGGAATAATATGCAAGTATTGTGGTCTTTGTTCGGGGTGAATTTCTTCAGTGAAAGAGGCGAGTTCGAGAATGCGATGCCTCACTCCTTTTTTTATTGTTCCATGGCATTTTGGGCACCTCCATTTGAGCCTTTGAGCGTCTTGTGGGGAATACTTTTCATAGCAGGAATTGCAGGCAGTGCAATGGTATTTTCCTTCTCTTGGATTCAAGCCAACGTTTAATGTTGTGCCTCTTTCGTTTTTTCTCTCCAATGCTTTTACCAATTCTTCAAAGCTTGGTTTTTTCATTTTGATTCGAGTGAATTCCCTGCCAATGCGGTGAGGCCAAGGCGAGTGAGCATCGCTAAAAGTGAAGAATTCAAATGAATGGTTTTCTTCAATTAAATCTGCAAAGTACGAGTCAGCGCTCAACCCAAGTTCAATGAATTTTATTCTGTTTCCTTGAGAGCCATAGCATTCTTTCACTGAATTAAAATGTGCATAAACCGAATAGTATGGAGTGAATGCATGCGCTGGTCCAATGATTCCGCCTGCTTCGTGGACTTTTTCTGCTAATTGTTCTGCGTTCAATTTCAGGGTTGGCCTTCCAAATCCCATGCCGTCAAGTTTTCCGAATTGTTGTAGTTTTTTTTGCAGTTCTTCCACTGCATTGAAGTCCGGTAGGAAAAAAATGTGGTGCACTTTTGATGAATCGTTTATTTCGCCGCCAAGAATGAACGGCGTTCTTGATTCTTTTTCTAAAAAAACACCGTTTTCTTCAATTAGTGTTTTTTTTGCGTGCTCTATCCATTGCTTGCATAATATGTCAGCTGAAGCCATTAAGTGCAATCCTTTTAGTTTTGCTTGTTCTCCTATTACTGGAATTTCCATGCTTTTGCTCACTCCGCCGGAGTAAAGGCCATGCAAGTGCAAATCACAGTCAAATTCTTTCATTTTTTTCTCCTTTTTCTTTTTTGCAGAATCCTTTTAAGGATGTTATAGTAAGATTATTATAAAACATTTAAGTTTGCCTTGTGCTTAAAGCTTGAATGTTTTTTTGGAAGGAAGCATATGAAAGAGGCGGTTTTTTATTCCCGCAAAAACGGGAAAGTGCAGTGCACTGCTTGCAATCGCGGGTGTGTGATTCCGAGTGGAAAGGTTGGCTATTGCCGTGTGCGCAAAAATGTTAATGGAAGGCTTTTTTCGCTTGTGTATGGAAGAACCCTTACTCTTACAGTTGACCCCATTGAAAAAAAGCCATTGTTTAATTTTAAGCCTGGAACAATGTGCAATGGGGTTAGTACTTATGGTTGTAATTTTTCGTGCAAGTTCTGTCAAAACTATTACATTTCGCAGGATTTCACTGAAAAAGTGATTGAGGGTGTTGAAGAAACAACCCCTGAAGAAATAGTGGAAAACACTCTTGCAAGAGAGGTTGAAGGCATTGCTTATACTTATGTTGAGCCAACAATTTTTGCAGAGTATGCACTGGATATTATGAAAATAGCGAGAAAAAAATCGCTTTACAATGTATGGGTCAGCAATGGCTATATGTCAAAAGAATTGGCCAAAAAGCTTGTTCCCTTGCTTGATGCAATAAACATTGATTTGAAGGGAAACGCTGAATTTTATGAAGAAATGTGTGGTGGTGTAAAAATTGGCCCGGTAAAAGAAAACATAAGGTTTTTTCATAAAAAAGGCGTTCACGTGGAAGTAACAAACCTTATAGTGCCTGGTTTTAATGATTCAAAGAAGCATTTCAGTGAAATTGCTGAATTTATTGCTTCAATTGACAAGGAAATGCCATTGCATTTCACTCGTTTTTTTCCAGCGTATAAAATGAGTGATTTTGCTCCAACACCAATTGAATCCATTTATGCTGCAGTGGAAACAGCCAAAAAAAAGGGATTGAAATATGTTTATGCCGGCAATGTTGCAGAGGAAGCCAATACTTTTTGCCCGAATTGTGGCAGGCTTTTAATTGAAAGAAATGGTTTTTCGGCAATTATTTCCGGCTTGTCAGAGGACGGAAAATGCGTTTTTTGCGGTTACAATACCAAAATAAGGCGCTGATTCTACAAAAGCCCCATGAATCTCAAGATAAGCATTGAACCAATTCCAGCCAAGCCAAATAAAGCGCTTATTACAAGGCTTGGCAAAAATGGCAAATTTGAATGAAAAAAGAACTGCAGAACAGCCCACGCAATTAAGCCGAGAACCGAGTTTATTAGTATTTTTTTAATGAAAACAATGAATAGAACGGCTGTTACTATAAGGATTATTCCAGCTAAAAGTATTCTTGGATCGCTTGCAAAAGGCAATACATTTGGAACATTTGTTGCAATGTTTCCAAGTATTTCAGAGCCAGGCAGTTCAACAGAAGAGGCTTGAGTGAGTATTTGCATTAAAAAAAAGAATACGGAACTGTTTTTAACTTTTTTTAACAATGGCTTTCTAATAAATATGTTTCTGTATTTTGTATAATTAAAGAATAAGTAAAAGAGCAAAAAGAATAGGATTGAAGGGAAAGCAACAAAATGGCGGTGGCAAATTGACTGAATTCACTGAATTGGAGAAAAAGATTGCGTTAGCCTTACTTGGCGGGGAAAAAACTCTGAATGAAATTGAAGAGCTTTTTCCCCAAGAAAAAGACTCAATTAAAAAAACCCTTGCAAGAATGCTCAAGCTTGGCTTGGTGGAGAAAAAGGATACAAAATACTCATTAAAGGAAAGCATTGCAAAAGAAATAGAAAAGCGCCGTGACATAATTGAGAGCGATTTCTTCAAACTGCGATTGAAATCCTTTATTGAAATGCAGGCAGTGAACAAGGAATTGCTTGAAAGAGAACTCTCAACAGTTGAAACAGCGTTGAAAAAACAAAAAGATTTCACAATTTACTCCGTTAAAAAAGCAGAAATAATTGAACAGGAAGGTTATTACTCTTCATTCCTTGAAGTGGATTTCACTGTCAGGAATTTTCCAGCCATAATTAAATTCATTTTCTTTTTCTCGCCAACAACACTAGAAATAATAAGGCCCCCAAAAATAGAAATAACCGCTTTTGATCTCCAAGAAGGATTAATGGATTTAATTCAAATGATTGAAAAATACAATTCATTCATCCGCAAAGAAATGAGCAAAAAAGAGCTTGAAAGCTTCCACAAAAAGCTCTCGCAGGGCAGATTAAACTAAAAAAACAGGTTTCGCAAATCAACGAAACCACCTTCAACAAAAAATGTAAAAATCACCCTATTGGATTCGCTTTTTGTACCAACTTTTCGCCAAAACCGAAACATATATAAATAGCCCTATTTATCTAATAATAAAACGGCCGTAATTTGCTTTCTACTCGCAACCATGGAAGCGAGTGGGGTTAAGCTAATTACATACCTAACTAAAAAAAGTTTTGTGAGGTGAAACAAAACATGAAAGGTCTAAATGTAAAGAAACTGGTGGCCTTAGGAGCTGGTGCAGCCCTTGTTGGAGCAGCATTGGCGCCTTTAGCAACCGCAATTGACCTCCAGAAATCTGACCTTGTCAATTCACAGGGACAGATAGCAGTGGACATTGTAGTTGCAAGCAATGCAGGAATAACCGATGTCCTTTGGGGTGGCAATATTGCCGCAAAGGTCGCCCAATTGGGTGTTGCAGAAACACCAGTAACAGTAGAAAAAGCCTGGGCTGAAGGAGTTAACCTCGGCGAAGAAACAACAGTTGACGTAGAGCCAACAGACTTAAGCGTTGACCTTGCAATAGGTGGAACAACAACCACTTATTCAGAGGAAAGCAGCAAAACATACGAAACAGATACACTGAATTCTACATCAGGAACAGCAGCAGAATGGATCAAGGAACTGACAAGCTCTCAGCTTTCCTTCCTGTACAACAGTACAGATAACTTCAAATACGAGGGAACAAACTACAGCCAAACAATAAAAGAAAAAATAGGAATTGAAGCAGACGCAAGGTTTGACTATGACAGGGTTGCAGTAGAAGACTTGGTTGTCTACTTGGATTCAGTTGGAGACTTCAACTACGAAATAACCTTCTCAAAAGGAATTCCAACAGACAACACATTGGCATCAGGTTATGATACAAGATTCCAAGACGGAGACAACGACAACATAAGAGTGCCTTGGTTTGGTGAAACCTACACTGTGTTCAATGCACAGAACGGCACTTCCTCAAACTATTCCAAGTCAGAAATAACCCTTGTAAAAGACTCAGGAAAAGTAACATACTATGCAGGAGAAGAAATCACTGGCTTGCAAGGAAAAGGAGACTATGCTGGAGAAGAACTCAAAGTAGTGCTGGACTCAGTGTATGAAACATCACAGGGAGCAACCTACCAGGCAAGATGGTCACTCTACAAGGCAGACGACGACGTTGCAACAGCAACACCAATTGACACTCAGACGCTTGGTACAGGAGTTTTCCTTGAAGACAACTTCTTAAGTGGAGATGTGCTGGACACATCATTGTACATTGAAACAATCGGTGTTGAAAAAACAGGAGACCAAAGAGGATTTGCAACAATAACAAAAGGAGACGACTTGATTAAAATCGTTGACAACGCACAATATCCATACTCTGCCTCTGACACAGACACAACCAATGACTATTGGAAAGCAGAACTCGTTGAAGGCACAACTTCAAACCCGGATGTCAACGTAATAAACAAAATAACAATCTACAACAACATAACCCTCTGGGACCAGGACAATCCAGTGTATGCAGGCAGCGGTTGGGCTTTGACTAAAACAAAAGCAGAAGTTGACGACGGCAAACTGAACCATGCAGTGTTCTTGGATGGAGAAGAAGATACGCCTGGATACGGTTATGCAGAGGTTGTTTTCGATGGATGGAAAGGCGGTGAAGACACTACAACCATTGAAATAGGAAATGGTGAAGTCCACTATTGGGACACAGGTGACACAGAGCACAACATTCCATTCTATGAAAAACTCAAAATGTCCACTACAGAGAGAACATTCACAATCGACAGTCAGACATTCTATTACAGGTGTAACAAGACAGACAAAAACATTTTGCTCGGTGGAGACAACAACTACCTCAACAGCCAATTGATTGGATTTGGCGGCTCGGACACAAACATCTATGACTCAACAGCTGGCTATGTGAACCTCGGGCTGAAAGCAGGGGAAACAGGAACAACAACAGTTGATCTAAACGGGTTTTCGTATATCTGCACACACACCTTTGGTGCGAGCACTTGGAATTGTGCAGTAGACGGAAACTGTGAATTTGCAAAAGTAACCTTTAGTTCAGCTTCAACAGGTGACTACATTGGAACAGTAACAGCTGGTTCAAGGACAAAATACCCAACATTCTACTACGACGACGGAAACACAGATGCATATGCAAGCCAGAGAGCAACTGTTGCATTGACTGGTTCAGGAGTAAACGACCAAACATACCACTATGCCTTTATTGGCATGGAATCAACATACGACAACTTCTGGTTGTTGTTGGATGATTCGACGAACTTTGCAGTGCAGTACAACAAGGATGTTGCCTTTGTTGGAACAGACACAGATGAAGACGGACCAGCATCGCCTGAAGCAACATACTATCTCCCAGACATAACAGAACTTGGCGGAGACCCTTCAGACAACACATTCTATGTGGCAACCTTCAACATTAACCAGGACGGCGGTGGCTACGATGGCAATACATACATTGACACATCAACCGACAACATACTGGTATTGCCAAACAACAACTTGAAGTATTACATAGACTTCAACTTCTTGAACGGAACATGGACTCTGAGGGCTGACACTCCAGCCAACTACATGGCAAAGGCTTACTCTGACTACGGAGCAAAATACGACGTGTCAGACGCTACAAAGCTCACAGCAGTGATTCCACAGAACCAGTACAAGTTGAAGATGGCTATAATAGGAAAGGGCACTACAACAACCACTACAGCTGAGGAATCCTTTGAAGGAGTAAAGGAAGGCGAAACAGTTACTACCTCTAACGGAACAGAAATAACCGTTTCAAAGATAAATTACACGCCTGGAAGCTTTACTTACACCCCAGCTGGAGTGACTCTGGACGATGTAGTTGTAACACCAACTCCAAGTGCAGCAGTTACAGTGGTTCCGGTTGGAACACTGTTAAAGACAGACAACGAAGCCATGGGCAGCGGAAAGACACACATCATCATTGGTGGATACAAGAAGAACGCTTTGGCAAAGGGAAAGGTTGTTGACAGCCTTGGAACAAAGATTGAAGAGGCATTGACAACCAAAGGAGATTACATCGCAGACAAGCTGCCAGACGGTGACTTCCTGTTGGCTGGTTACACAGCTGCAGACACTGAGACAGCTTGTGCAGAGTTCGTTGACGCCCTTGAAGCGTTGCTCGGCTGAAATTGAAGAAAGGGTTTTCCAACCCTTTTTTCTTTCTTTTTTTTTATTTTTTTCTATGCTCTATTCATAGGTGTATTTAATGGAAAAGAAGATTGCTAGAATTTTGGTTCTATTGATTGTTTTTTTGTTAATTTCTGTTTCTGTTTTTTATTTTCTCACCGCCAAAAAAAGCACAAGAAAATTCGAACAATTTAAGAACGGAGTGCTTTTTACTTCCGATACAAATGAACCGATTGAATTATTAAAGAATTTTTCAAAAAAAGAGACTTTTTTTATTTCGCCCCAGCTTACAATGGAGAATTCAACACTGAATTCTGAAATATCCAACAATTTTTTTCTGCCAGCAATAGTTGTTATTGCCGGCAATGACAAGAATGCTGTTACGCTTGGAAGGGTTTATTCTGATTCAATGCTTTTGGTTTGTGAAACAAATATGGGCAACCCCAAGACAAGGATTTCAATTACAAAAGAGGACTGCCTTTCTTTTTTAAAGGAGAAAGACGCGGTTGCCATTTTGGTGGATTTTCCCAGTGAGAGCAATGCGCTTGATGAAGTGTTTGTTGGAGAGAACTTTGTGGAAATAAAAGCAAAGAGTTTTGCTTCATTGAATTTGATGACGATTGCCTTGCTGGAAGAAATGTTTCCAAATGCCAGAAAGGTAATTGATTCATCCAATGAAAGAGTAGGGGGCCTGGGTTTTGGCTGAAATGCCTAAACAAGGGCATTTGGTTAATGCTTTTCTTTTCCTTCTTTTTATTTTTGCAATTCTTTTTGTTATAACGTGGCTTACAAGGGCTCACACTGAACTTTTTGCAGCGAACCTTTTCTTTCTTGCTTTGGCTGTTGTTTTCTTTCTTTTGTCTGTTTTTGTGTGGATTGTTTCATGGGCTTTTCTCATTAAAAGAAGCCATAATGTTTCCTATAAAAAAATGCTTGTAATTGGTTTTTCTTCAATGTATGGCAGCATTAGTCCAGTTCAGCTTGGAGCCGAGGCCTTGCGCAGTTTTAGGCTTAAAAAACAGTGCAGTGTCCCGCTTACTGAAAGCATTGCCTCTGCAATGGTTGTAAAAGGATTAAAGTTTTTAACCCTTGGCTTTGTTTCCTCTGTATTAATTTTTTTGATTGTGTTCAATTACAAAACAGAGCCATTGCTCTTGATTTCCCTTTTTTCCGGGTTTTTTGTTGTGGTTGCTGCAACGCTTTTGTTTCTTCTTCCCTTAAAAAGAGGCATTGGTCTGCGAATAGCTTCTTTTTTTGCATTTTTGGGAAAAAAAGTGCATTTTTTTGGCTTGCTGGCTGGCTATTTTGAAAACTATTCCAATTATCTGCAAAAGGTTTCATTTATTGAGTTTTCATGGGTTTTTTTTCTTTCGTTTTTCTCTTGGGTTCTCGAATTTTTAGCGTTTTATTGCATTTTTGTTGCACTTGGTTTTGGTGTTCCTTTTTTTTCAATGGTTTTCCTTTTTGTTCTTCTTGCAGTGATTGAAAGAACACCTTTCCTTCCGCGAGGCATACTGTTGTTTGAATTAGCAGGGTTTGCCTTTCTTTCAATGCCTGCTTTGAGCGGATTGAGGCTTTCAATTGGAAAAATCGGTTCTTTTGTTGTTTTGTTTGATTTTGTGAGGCTGGTTGTGCCAGCGCTTTTTTCAATTCTTTTTTATTCTGCCATCAAATTGAAACAAACAGGGCTGTCCAAAAAGAACAGTTTAAAATCACGATTGCCCAAATGATTGCCACTAAAACTGGCTCTTTTTTTGGACCAAGCAATGCAATGAGTATTTTTGCAAAATCGTATTTTTTTCTTCCCTTGTAATCAGGAATATCTATTTTTTTCTGGGCATTTAGTTTGTAGGGCTTTGTTTTTCTCTGGCTTGGATCTTTTGGGTTTGTCAGCATTTTCGCAATAAAGTCAACAACGTGCGGCAAGAAGAAAAGAAAACTGAAAACCATTAACTTCCAGTTTCCCATAATTATCATTATTCCTGAAAGGGCTGAGCCAATCAAAAGTGTTCCGCTGTCCCCGGGAAAAACTTTTGCGGGATAAAAATTAAACACAAGTATTGAAAGTATTGTGCCGCTTATGATTAATGAAATTGGAAGCAATGGGCTTCCAGAAAAAAGCAACAAAAGTGAGAAAAAAACCGAAATAATAAAACCAGAGCCAATTTCCCAGCCGTTTAATCCCGCAAATGTGTTTTGAAAGCTTGCTGTGCCAGCTAAGTACAAGGCAGCAATGATTATGAGGGGGATTGGCTGAAAGTGAATTGCAGTGAAAGCAATTGAAATAATTGCAACCACGATTGCCCGCAGCCTCCAGCTCCTTGTTTTTCCGAGAAATTTTGGCTTTATGTCATCCATTAAACCAATTAATGCAAAAGCGGTTATTATTGCAAGCCATGAAGCTATGTTTGCAGCATTTTCACTTAATGGTTTAATTGATATAGCAAAAAGCGAGAGTGCAATAATTGGAATCAGCATTGAAATGCCAACGCTTTCAGGAATTCTTGTTTCACTTGGTTTGTTGATGTCAACCCCAATAATTCCCTTTTTTTTGTTTATTTTTGCAACAAGCAAAACGCTTGCTATGCCGATTAAGAATGCTGGCAAAAACCAGGCAGCAATCAATTCCATCATTCTTTTTTCTCCGATGAGTGAAACAAGCTAAAGTATTTGGGCAAAAAGATTTAATTACGTTTCTGTTTGTTTCATTAGTTCGTCCAATAGCACTGTTGCATAAACGCCTTTTTCAAGAAAGAAGGATATTTTGCAATAGTTTTTTCCATCAAAGAATTCGTCTTTTCCAGTTTCAATCAATTTTAGTTCTTTTGGCTTGAATAATATTTTTCTCCTCGCACCTTGGCACGAGCACTCTTTTATTTTTTTTACCTTGAAATCTGGAAAAGAGATTCCTTCTTTTTCCAGTATTTCTCTTTCAATTTCTCCTATTTTTCCAGGAGAATACTTGGAATTAAACCCTGGAATTAACCCCAAAGGAATTCCATCCTCTTGTGGTTCTCCTTCAATTGCTTCAAGCAATTGGTTTTCTATTCTTTTTTTTTTTTTTTTGTTGAACAAGTAGGATTGATATGCATGAGTGAACAAGAACCGTAGTCTCCTGGGAAGCAGATTGAATGCTCCGAAAAAATCTCGCTTGTTTGATGCCAAATAGTGAGCCATTGCTCTTTCGTATCGATATTTTAGTGGAAATTCTTTTTCCGCTTGCTTGAAGTTTAGTGTTTGAATTAAATGAAGCCTTGCCTTTTTTACCTCTGGTTCTTCTTTTTCGCTTTGAGCAGTAAGGTAAAGCATTACAGCGTTTTCAATGTTGCCTTTTATTATTTCTTTTCCAACCAAATGGCTTATTTGGCGAATTCCACCAAAGCGTTGTTGCCCAAAATAATTGGGAATTCCCTTTTTTATTTCATTGAAGGCTGTTTTAACCCTTTCAATTATTTCCCTTTCTTCAAGGTCAATGTCTCTTATTGTGATGGTGAAATAGTTTCCCTTTAATTCTCCCAAATCAATTCCTTTATCACTGAAGCAAGGATTCTTGAGCACGAGTCCTTGCATTGAAAAATTTTCAATCCTTTCCTTTTTTGGTTTGTAAATGCTTATCCGCTGACAGGTTATTGCACGCTTGTCTTTTAAGCCAGCATAGCCAATGCTTTTTTGGCTTGTGTGCATAAAACGCGCAATTTTTTTGACTGCAAGGTTTGTTTCAATGTTCTTTTTCTCCATTTCAAGTAGTAAAAAATCCTTGCCGTTTTCAGGCAGGGATAATTTTTCAAATTCTTTTTTTCCATTGAGTAAAAATTCAACTGCGCATTTTTTGCCATCAGTTGTCATTTCTTCCACAACAAAATCCGAATAGCGCCTTTTTATTTTTCCGTCGATTCCCTTCGCTTTTGTGAAAAATTTTTTATCCATTGCCAAGCGCCTATTTGAATCTGAGAATTGCCCCAATGCCGCCAAATCCCTTGAGGAATTCCTTGCCTTCCTCTGTTTCAGTGCTGATAATTTTTGTTTTTGCTCCGATTTTTTCTGCTTTTTCCATTAAATAATCAATGTAATCCATTTCCTCATAGGCTTCCATTTCGTTCCCACAAGAGTGTCATTCTGCTTTTTGTTCATTGTTTTCAAAAACGCGTGTTTCTTTTTTTCCACAATTAGGGCATTCAAAGTGTACAACTCTTTTTTCCAGTTCTTCGCTTAAAATCAGGGTTTTTACTTTGCCCATTTCCAGTGCTTCAATTACTTCCTTTTCACCATAAACAGCCAAACCTGTTTTTATAATGTTTTTAAGGAATTCTTCCATTATTTCTTTTTCACGGATTATTGCAGTATTGCGTAGTAAATCCCTGCTTTTGTTGATTGCCTCTCTTACACCGCTTTCATCTGTATAAGAAGTGCTAATCCTTCCAATGATTTTTTTACGCAGTCTATCATCCAACAATTCTGTTTCAAGAAAGTAATCCTTTGTAATGCCTGGACCGGCAACAATTATTCCCTTCAATTTGTCCAATTCTTTTAAGAACGCCTGGTTTGCTTTTTCGCTGACACTTGCATAAAAGTCATGCTCTGCTTCATGCCTCAATCGTTCAAACCTGTGTGCTGATTGACCGCCTGCACGTATTTTTCCTGGCACACGACTTTTAAATTGTCCAATTATTTCATAGCGCGTCCCCGCCAAAAGTGCCAGCGTGGCCTCATTTTTGTCGATTACAATTATTCCATAGGATTCCGTTGGCTTCATCATTTTTTCCAATGGCTCAAGATAGAACTCTGAATCACACCAGTAAAGTTTTGTTTCCAGTTTTTGAATTGGGCGAACTGTGAACAGTTTAATGTCTGTCTTGCCTTCCGTTCGCGAAATGTTTCCGCAAAAGACAGCGAGCCCTGTTTGTGGTAGCTCGAAGTCAATTCTTTTAAGAAAATTGATTATTTTTTTAAGTGCAGCTTGAACGTTCTTTCTTGTCTTTGGATCTTTTATGTTTGAGCTCTGGCTCATTTCCTCTGTTAACTGGGATGTAAGACTGCTTCTGTCAGTGCCGAACGGAATGAGAACTGAAATCAATTCAGTGCCAGAGCCTTTCATTGCCTTTAGTTTTTTTACCTTTTTTGCAAAAATTGTTCTTTCTGCGCTTTTATCTGATTCCTTCATAAAACCACTTTGATGCTTTTTTTTCCATTAGAAAAGATTTATAATAGTGGAAATCATAATATTATAGAATTTAATATTTTTTAAGCCAAATGAATTAAAAGGTGTTGCAATTGTTTGATGAGGATTTCTTCAAAATGTACAATGAGAACAATGAAGAGCAGGAAAAAAAGGATGAATCAATTGAAACAGTGTCTTTTCCTGTTTATGATGAATCAAAGCTTTTTGTTTTAAGCGTTGGCGGTTCACTGATCGCACCCGAAAAACCAGACAGCGCTTTTCTTTCCAAGTTTTCCCTTTCATTGAATAGCTTAATGGAGCGCGGCTACCGTTTTGCAATCGTTGCAGGAGGCGGCCGCATTGGAAGAAATTACATTGCTGCAGCCAAAACCCTTGGAACCAATAATTATTCACTGGACCTTCTTGGAATTGCTGTCACAAGGGTTAATGCACTGCTTTTAATACAGGCATTGGAAAACGCTTATCCAGGGGTTTTGACAGACATTCAAAGCTCAAAACAAGTGCTTTCAATGGGAAAAATCCCTGTTTTCGGTGGACTGTTGCCCGGCATCACCACTGACGCGGTTGCTGCACTGCTTGCAGAATTTCTTAAAGCGGATTATGTTAATTTGACCAATGTTGATGGCATTTATTCAGCTGACCCAAAAACAAAGCCAAATGCAAAATTTTACCCTGAATTAAGCCATGATAGACTAATTGGATTAATGCAGGTTGCTGAATCAAAGCCGGGCCAAAACCTTGTACTAGATTTGCCTTGCTGTTATATTTTAAAGCGTTCAAGAATTCGCGGAATTGTTTTAAATGGCTCTGATCTATCAAACTTTGAAAGAGCCATTGAGGGCAGCGAATTCAAGGGCACAGTAATAAAGGCAACAGAAAAAGAAAGCACTGAATAATGCCTTTAAATGAATTCAAATTCGTTCATTTCCTTTTTTTTCAGCATTATTTCGAGTTCAACGGCACTAATTAATGGCTTCTTCCAATTCATTGCATCATCAATTGAAATCCTTGGACAAGCAGTGTTCACATAACAGTCAATGTTCAAGCCGCTTAACTTGTTTTCATTGATTGAATCCCCAGCCAAAATGAAAGCTTGTTTGCCGTGGCTTTCAATTAATTGCTTTAATTGAAAAGCCTTTCCGATTGCCAGTTGCCCGAGCTTTGAGCTTACAAGAATTCCATAGGTTTTTGCATTTGTTGCCTTTGCAATTATGCCCATTCTTTTTCTCAAAAACAATTCCCTTTCCTTTTCATTGAATTTTTTAATGCTTTCATTAAGTGGGTTTACCAAAAACAATGGCTTGTTTGAAACAAAAGACACTCCAAGCGGGTGAAATACACCATCTCCAAAGAAAACAAAGGCATCCACTTTGCTTTTGAGTTTTTTTGCCGCGAAAACATCGCATCCCAGAATTTGGCCGGTTTGAGTGCGTTTTCCTTTTTCCATTTTAACACTGAAACCGTTTTTTTCAAGGATTTTTTTTATTTCACCCAAGCTCTCCAAGAATTGAGCAGTTGAAACAATTCCTATTTTTTTAAATTTGTCTTTTTTCAGTCTTTTTGCGGTTTTTTTTGCTATTCTTTCAAGTGATTCTTTTGGAATGGAATACTTTACTGGAACATAAACCGTATTATTATATTTGAACATTTCAGTGTGCCCAAAATGCAGTATGAGGTCAGCGTTGAATTCCTCTAATTCATCCATTGGAATATCACAAGCACCATAACACGGATCAATCATTACAATTGCTTTGGCTCCAGTGTTTTTTTCAATTTTTTCAGCCAACAGGGTGGCTTTTTCTTTAAGCCCTTCGGGTAACTGCAATATTACCTTTTTTGCCTTTTTGCTTTTAATTGCATTGAGTGACTTGTTCAAGTCAATTTCAAGGCTTGCCATATAAGAATTTGCCAGCGCAAAAATTAAAAAAAGAGTTTCCAAGCTTGTGCTTTATGGCCTGCGGAGGCTTTCAAGAATCATTGCCTTTTCTTCAAGCAATGCAACACGCTTTATTTCTTCAACAGCATCAATGTTTGCGCTCACTGAATCAATGCCCATTCTTATCAGTTTTTTAACCATTTCCGGATTGCTTGCAGCTTGCCCGCAAATGGATGTTTTAACGCCTGCTTTTTTGCATTTTTTTATCACTCTTTCAATAAGCCTCAGTACAGCGGGATGCATTTCAGAGAAATGCTTTTGAATGCGTTCATTGTTTCTGTCAATTCCAAGAGTTAGCTGTGTTAAATCATTCGTTCCAAATGAAATGAATTTAATTCCTGTTTCAATCAATTCCTCAATCGTCATTGCTGCAGCGGGTGTTTCAACCATTACCCCGAATTCAACCTTTCCATTCTGTGGATCAAGCCCTGTTTTTCTTGCTATTTCCATTGCCTTTCTTACCTCCTCTGCTGAAATAACAAAAGGCAGCATTATTCCAATGTTTTCATGGCCTTTTTCTGTGAGTTTTTTTATAGCCAAAAACTGTGCTTTTAATAATTCCGGTTCATCCAAGTCTCTGCGAATTCCATGCCATCCAATCATTGGGTTTTCTTCCACTGGTTCTTTTTCTCCGCCTTTAAGGTTTCTGTATTCATCGCTTCTTGCATCAAACGTCCTATACCAAACAGGCTTGCCTTTGAATTTTGACACAACCTTTTCTATTCCCTCTTTTACTGCCTGCACTAATTCGTCCTCTCGCCCCATTCTAATGAATTCCGCTGGATGCATTCCGCTTGAAGTAATCATGTGTTCTGCCCTAAGCAAACCAACGCCGTCAGCGCCTGTTTTTGCAGCATTTTCCGCTGCCTCAGGCAATGCAACATTCACTTTTACTTTAATGGCAATTTCCTGAAGCAATTGTTTCAATTTTTCCTCTTCTTCCTTGATTTCTTGCTCTGGCATTTCTTCGGCTTTTTTTTCACCGTATTTTTCAATTATTTCCCATGCCTTTTCTTCGTGTTCGAGTATTTTTTCTCTTTCCTCTTCAGCGCGTTCAATTTTTTCAGTTTCTTCTTTTGCTTTTTCGTTTAACAGTTTTTCCCTCAGTTTTTCTCTTTCCTTTTTTTCCTCTTTTATTTGCCTAACCATTCCTTTTATGCCGGCTCCTCTTGGAACAAGCGGCACTATTTTTCCAATTTTTTTCAATGGAATTTTTTTCTTTTTCTTTTCATTGAGTTCTATTTTGATTGCTTCTTCAAGGAAGTCCACTTCTTTGAGTTTTATTATTTTTTCAACCCTTTTTTCAGGCATGTCAATTTTTACTTCCCCTTTGTACACAAAACCAGTGTAGCCATTCACTGTAACTAGTTGGCCGTCTTTCAGTTTCTTTGTTGCATTGCTTGTTCCAACAACACAGGGAATTCCCAATTCCCTGCTTACTATTGCTGCATGGCATGTTGTACCACCTTCATCTGTTACAATTGCACTGCTTTTTTTCATTATTGGAACCCAGTCAGGGTTAGTCATTTTTGTTACAAGAACACCGCCTTCTTTTACTTTTCCAATGTCTTTTGTTGTGGGTACAATCATTACCCTGCCGGAAGCGATTCCCGGCGAAGCAGCAAGACCATCAGCCAAAACAGGTGCATCAATTTCCCCTGTTTTCTGCCTTCGTTCTTTTTCCATTTCCACTTTTTCTTTCAAGCCAAGAG
>JAFCFP010000053.1 GCA_017608575.1 Candidatus Iainarchaeum sp.
AAGATTGGCACTTTGGTGCTCGCATTGGGAAAGGAAAGAGTAACCATGAGACTGGAAGAACTGAAACAACTATTTTAATGGCACAAAAACAAAAAAGCCGGCTTCGGCAAAACCCTCATCTGTTTTTCCGGCTGAATGTTTTTCCACTACAAACATTTGCTGTGAAAAAGCGTTGCCAACAGGTGCAACAAGTCTTCCTTTTTCAGCGAGTTGTTCTACAAGTTTTTTTGGAACCTTTCCACATGCAGCGGAAATCAAAATGCGCGAAAAAGGAGCTTGCTCTACCCAGCCCTGTTTTCCGTCTCCATTTTTCACTGCAATGTTTTCAAATCCCTGGCTTGCCAGGTTCTTTGAAGCAAGTGCCACTAACTCTGGCACCAAATCAATTCCAAAAACCCTGCCTTTTTTTCCAACCAGTTTTGAAAGCAGTGCAAGAACATAACCACAGCCACAGCCAACCTCTAAAACCTTTTGCCCTTTTTTTACTTGGAGCAATTCAAGCATTATTGCAATAGTGCTTGGTTGGGATATTGTCTGACCAAAACCAATGGGAAAAGCTGAATCAATATAAGCATTCTGCAATAATTCTTTTGGAAAGAATGCCTCCCTTTCAACTGACAGAAAGGCTTGTTCAATGTTTTTTGATTTTATTGCTCCACTTGAAACCATTCTCTGAACGAGTTCGATTCTTTGCTGTTCGAATTCATTCATTGAATTACCCCTAAAGAGCACCAACCAAAAAAGCAACCAATGCAATAAGCATTGCTGTTTTTGTAAGGGCTTGGTTTTTGCTTGGCTCTTGGAACATTGAAAAAACAAAAACCACATTGGCTATGACAACAAGTGGAACATAATAAAAGGACAGCAATCCAAGCACCCATGGGAGAATGCTTAACAGTACCGCCATTAAAATAAACACTCTTGCAATCATTAATGCCTTTTTTTCTCCTATAATAATTGGCAGGGTTTTTGCTTTCATTTTTTTGTCTCCTTTTATGTCCTCCAAATCGCCAAATATTTCCCTGCCAGTGTTCGCCAAAAAGGCAAGCAATGCAAGTACTGGCACTACGCCGAGTGAGGGAATTATTAGCGCGCCGTACAAAAAACTTGAAGCCGGAAACCATGAATCAGTGAAATTGCCAATCAATGCAATTCTTTTAAGCCTCCAAGCGTAAAGTATTTCGAGCACTGTGTTCAGGATGGCGAGGAAAAAACACCACTTGTTGATAAAAAAAGCCAGTAGCACGGCTACTGCAAACAATGCAATGGAATAATAAAGCGCTGTTGACCGTTGAATAATGCCTGCTGGAATTGGTCTGTGTGGAGCATTCACTTTGTCCATTTCAAAATCAAAAAAATCATTCAAAACAATTCCAGCACCTGAAAAAAGAAAAACTGAAACCAGCGCATAAGCCAAGGTTATTGGGAATTGTAATGTTGATCCAGCTATTAGAAATCCTGCAAGGACAGCTATTGCTGCAAGAATTCCATCAATTGGCCTGAGAATTGAAATGAATTCCTTTAAAGCCATAAATAAAATAAAAGAAAAGGTTAATTTAAGCCTTTTTGACTTTTCTTTTTAAGCGAAGCCTTCGCGAACCGCACTTTCTGCACTTTGAGGGCTTTTTTCCCTCGCCAGCCCTCATTTTTGCATTGCATTTCATGCAGACCCACACATTGGCGAAAAGCCTGTTTGTTGCTTCCTTGAATGTAGCCATTTGAAGCACCGTTTTTGTTTCCTTTAATTCAATCAACTTTTTTCAAAAAAAAGTAAAATAAATTTACACAGAGTTAGGTTTAAAAAGTAATTTATAGGGGAAATGATATACTAATTATTAAGTAGACAGAGGATAATGCAAAAACAATAATAAAAAAAGGAAAAAGCCCCGATGGTGTAGTCCGGTTAAGCATCCTGGCCTTTCAAGCCAGTGACCCGGGTTCAAATCCCGGTCGGGGCACATGGTTACCATATTGGTAACCTTTTTATTCTTTTCTTGGTACTGTTTATTGTATGGTTAACGAGATTACTAAGACAGAGTTCCAGGCCTACTCGTATTTCTGGTTGAAGTTTGGCGAGAAACCATTTGAGGTTTCTTCCTTGCGCTGGTTTTTTTCAAAACCAATGGTTAAAAAGATTTTATTCAAATTGTCCAATGCAGGCTGGTTGCAGCGCATTGGTCGCGGTTCCTATCGCTGTGTCAGACCAGAGCAGGCTGTTGCCAGCATTTTTGAATCCCGCGCTGAAAAGGTGTTGGAGAAAGCCGGAATGCCTTATTGCTTTTTTGGAGCAAGCGCTGTTGAGGTTTGGTCTGATTATGTTTATATGCAAAGAAGCTGGGAGCATTCACCCTTTTTTGTCCGGGTGAGAAAGAAGGATTTAGGAAAATGGAAAGAGTTCTTGAAAAAAGAGGGAATTAATTTTTTTACTGGCAAGCCAGAGAGTGCTTTGGGTGAGTTTGTGGTATTGGAACCAGTCAAGGATTTCAAGTGTGTTGAACAGAATGGAAAACCGGTTATTCCCTTAAGGGATACTATTAAATTCGCTGAAAAAAACATTTACTCGTTTGAATATCCCTTGGCTTATATTGGAAGGAAGTTCAACCAGAGGGTCAAAGCCAGCAAAGAGGTTTTGGTGCAGGTTGGTGAGGCGTTGTGATTTTCGAGGAACGAGAAAAGCTTGTATTCGGATTGCTACAAAAGCTCAAGGATGTTGATTTTGTCCTCATCGGCGGCTATGCAATCAACGCCTACACTCTCCCAAGGTTTTCGGTTGACTGCGATTTGGTCGTAAAAAACAAAGAAGATGCTGAAAAGATTGCCTTTATTTTGAAAGAAAATGGTTTCAAGGAGAGAAAGGAATCTGAGAATGTCTATGGCGGCAAGTTCAAATCTTTAGAGTATTCCTGCAAGCTGAAGGCAACTTTCGATATCCTGTACAGCGAGGTTTTCGACAGGAAAACCGGCAGGAAAATTAGCGCCGAGCTTTTGTTCAAGCACTCTGCAAAAAGAACTGTTTTTGGAAAAGGAAGCCCTATTAGAATCGAGTGCCTTGTGGCCGACCCCGAGATGCTTGTTGTAATGAAAATGTTGTCTGCGAGGAAGGCGGACACCAGGGATGTTTTCATGCTGCACTCGATTAGGTTGAATAAAAAGAAATTGATAGAGTTGTTCAAGGAAATCAAGCCACCAAAGGAAAGCGTTGAAGAAGTCAAAAAGACAATCCAATTAAAACAGTTCAAGGACTCCCTAGCCGGAGTTTATGGGAAGATTCAGCAAACAGAATTTGCTTCAGCTTATAAAAAGACCTTGAAGACCATTAAAGCATTGTTAAATGAACCGCTTACCCCTTGTTCACCGGAACCCAACCACCAAAAAAATTAGGGCATCTGATTAAGTGGTTGTTGCTCGATCAGGGCATTAAGCATTGCGTAATGGAAATTAAGGCCTGTGGAGGCAAATGAAGGGCCTATAGCTGGAAAGAAGGCAGGCAAACAGGAATCTGATGGTTATAAGCTATTCTAAACAAGCAACCATTTCCACAGGGGCACAAACTTTATTTTTTTTCTTCCTTGTTTTTCCTCGTTTTCATAATCCCATGTTATTACAAGTAAATCCTTGCAGTTCAATTGTTTACTTGCTTTAAGCAAAGCTTTAATCTCGCGTTTTTCTATTTCATCTCTTGCAGAAGCATAAGTGACCTGGATTAATTGCTTGGTTTTTATTTCTTTCCTAACAACAAAATCTACTTCTCTTTGTTGATAGTCTTTCCAGTAATAAATGTCATTTATATTGTTTAATTCTAATTTTTTTAATTCCAGAAAAACCAAATTTTCCATTAATTTCCCAATATTCTCTGAAGATTTAGAATAGCTAGAAGTTATGCCAACATCATTAACATATTCCTTAGGCATTGAAAGCAATGATTTCTTGTGAGAGAAATGGAATTTTCTAAGCAAAAATGAAAAAAACACCTCTTCCAAGTAGGAAGAATATTGATAGAGAGTTTTGTTACTGACTTCTATTTTCTGTTTCAGTTGTTTATAAATCCTGTTTATTGAAAATTCTTTAGTAAATGACTGGATAACAGAATAGAGCAATAGCCTTGCCACTTCAGGATTTTCTATTTTGTACCTTTCTACCAAGTCTCTGTATAAAACTACATTAAGATATTCTCTGAAAAATGTCTTTTCATCTATTTTCTCTAACACAACTTGGGGAAATCCCCCTTTTTTGAGATACTCAATTAAATAATTTTTAATTTTTCCTTCATCTAAACTTGAATATATTTTTTTAATCTCAAAATTTTTTGTAAGCAAAAACTCTTTGAAACTAAACGGAAACACTACAACATTTAAGCTTCTTCCCCTAAGCTGCGTGGCTATCTCTTTGCTTAACAGTTTTGAAGAAGAGCCTGTAATAAAAATAAAATATCTCTTTTTTTCAACCAGACTATAGATGAACGACTGCCAGTTTTTAAAATTTTGTATTTCATCAAAGAATAAATATCCTGGCTCTTTTCCATAAAGCTCCGTATGTTTTTGAATGCATTTAACCACCTCTTTTCTATTCAAACTTTTTATCTCATCGTCCTCAAAGTTTATAAATAAAAATTCATCATCTTTTAGCTTTAATCTTTTTATCAAACTGAAAAGAAAAAAGGTTTTCCCAGCCCTCCTTGGCCCTATTATTGCATTAACAAATTCTTTGGAAATTTTTGGTTCTATTAATCTTCCGACAACCGCCTGCCTTCTTATGTCTTCTTTCTTGTCAATGAAATAAGCCTTCATAATGTCAATTGGGATAAACTTTTATTTAAATCTTTCGTTTCATGGGATAAACATTCAAGTTTATTAATAAATACGTATAGCGGTTTTAAGCCTGGTTCAAACCCCTCATTAGTGCCGTCAAAAGAATTCGTCAAAAACGCTGTATTTGCCTGCTTGTTCACAGTCCTGTTGCTTTTAATGATACTGCGAAAGGCAAAACTTAAAAGAACGGAAGGAATCACTCTCTTGGCATGCTATGCATTATTTTTATTCATTGCATATTAAAGAATGCAGTGCAAAAAAAACCGCAATTGCAAATGGAACACGCACAGCAATTGAGAAAGATTTAAAAACTCTGCCATGAAGAGATACTATTCCAGGTGAATTGAATGCTTGAATTTTTTTCACTCGTGCTTATTTCAGTGTTTTTGTCAGTGAACGCTTTAGGCAATCTGCCTTTATTCATTTCAATGCTGGCAAAATTCAAAAAAAAAGAGCGCAAAACAGTTATAAGAAAAAGCTTTGTTATTGCTTTTGTGTGCTTTTTGCTTTTCAGTTTTTTTGGAAAGTACATTTTTGAATTCATGCACATTAAATTTTATTCTTTTTATATAGCCGGTGGAATTCTTTTATCAATTATCGCACTCGAAATGCTATTGGGAAAAAGGGTTGAAACAAAAATTTCAGAAAAAGAAGAAAAACTGCTCAAAGAAAGAGAAACAGAAATGGAAAACATTGCAATAACCCCAATCGCAATTCCAATGCTAACTGGGCCTGGAGCAATAACAATGGGCTTAATGCTTTTTGGAAGCATTCAATTCAATGGCTTTGGAACAGCACTGCAATTAATTGAATTCTTAACAGGAACAACACTGGCTTACGGGTTTTCATTCATAATAATTACAAAGTCGGATTTTATTCGCAGAGTTGTTGGAAAAATGGGGTTAAAAGTAATGTCAAGAATAATGGGGTTGCTGTTGCTTTCAATTGGAGTTCAATTTGTTGTCAATGGAGTGATTGAAATAATAGCAACACTCTAAAAAAACATCGCTTGAATTATTGATTTAATTGGTGAAAACATGAACAACGGCAACATGTATGTATTTCTTGCAGCTCTCCTGTTTTCAATGCAGCCAATTTTAATAAAATTTGGTTCAACACAAGTGCCGCCATTGCTCTTTTTTTCACTGCGTTTTTTTGGAACAATGGCTGTTTTTCTACCTCTTGCCATGCGTTTTAAAAAAGAAATGCATTTAGCACTAAAACAGTGGAAAAAGTTTTTGCTTCCAACAATTTTTTTATTCGGGGCAATTTCGCTTTTTACTATTAGCCTTTATTTTACAGCAAATGCAACACTTACTGCATTGGTGACAAAATCAAATTCAATTCTTATTCCGCTTTTAACAGCTGCATTCTTTATTGAAGAACGCCGCGTTTTAATGACTCGCAGGTTTTTGTTCGGTGTATTGCTTTCTGCAATTGGAGTAATCGGGGTAATCCTTGGAGGAAAAACACTTACTTTAACGCTTGGAATAGGCATTTCATTAATTCTTGGCTCACAAGTTTGTTGGAGCCTTTACTCGGTTTCAATTAAAAGGCTTATAAGTAAGGAGAATAGATTGCATGTTTTGTCTTTTATTTTTCCTCTGGCTTTTGTTTTTTCACTTCCATTTGCCGGCATTGAAATTTTTTCCAATGCGGTTTTTAAGCCAGTGTTTTTGCTTGTGCCAATTTCCTCGGGAATAATAATTGGCATTGCAAACGTAATGCAATTCAAGGCAATTGAAAGAAAAGGATTAATTGTAACAAATGCGTTTGGTTTGACAATTCCATTATTTGCAGGAATAATGGGCTTTGTGCTATTTGGAGAAATGCTAACTGTAATGCAATTCTTGTTCGGAGCACTGCTCTTAATGGGAGCATACTTTATTATTAATTGTAAATGCGATGTAAGAACAGTGGACTAGAAGCCGTGTGGATTAAAAAAATTCAAAAAAAAACTGAACCAAAAAATTTAAATACTCACAAAACCTATTCATTGCATGCCTTCACTTACATCACTCATTTACTTAAACCGTTCACCACACCGTGAAGCAATTGCTTGCCTTGCAGAAGAAGAAGGCCTAAATGCAATTGAAATCCATAAAAGGCTTTCAATGAAAATAGCTGACATTGGAATATGGAAAATAAAACGCGCTTTAACCGAAATGGAAAAATCCGGAATTCTCATAAGGGTGAACAACCGTTTTTTGTTTTCAGAGGAATGGGTGGAACAATTAATGGATTTAATGAGTGAATTCGGCGAAAACATTGTTGAATTGGAATTATACAATTTGGTTATTGAAAAAATGAACGAAAACAACAAAAAAGAACATTGAACAAATTCTTGTTTTTGCCTTGTTCCATTAAACAATTGGAATTAAAAAGGTTTCCTTGGGAATAATTATTTTCTATTAAAGGGGGTTTCAATGAAACACAATTTTCTTACACGCATGGCATTGCGCACATTTGAAGAACTGGAAAACACTATAAGCTATGAAATAGTGCGCAAAGAAGCAAGTGAATGGCGAAAATCGTTAC
>JAFCFP010000054.1 GCA_017608575.1 Candidatus Iainarchaeum sp.
CAGAGTCATCAGGCAACCATTGATATGCTTGAGTGCCTGGATTTCTTACTGCATATTGAAAGAAATGCAGTGGCTCAAATCTGGACATGTATTCAGGCATATCCATGTGAATTAGGTCTTCATAGCTAGTGAGAATTTTTGAAATTTTTCTTCCATAATCAATTCTTGCCTGTCTTTCCATTGCACTTCCAAAACCGTATCTTTTAAGCACTTTTTCATATTGTCTTCTTGCTTCTTTGTAGAAAGCATTGTTTGTGCGCACTACTCCTCGAATATCTTTTGCCATTTTATAAATGCCTTCCCTTGTTTTTGGATCGGTTATTTGGTCAAACCATCCGCCACGGTTAATCCATTCCTTTTCAAATTTTTTCCTGAAAGCCCTTGATTGCGCTAAATAACAAGCATCAGTCCACCCGCCGTCAAGCACTTCCGTTAATTCATATCTTAGTTTTGCTGCATCAGGGTATTGAGCTGCTCTTGCCCAAATACGTTGTGACCTGCGCCTTCCAAGGAATGAATCGGGACCAAAAAATTTCATTCTTATTTTGTCTGCTAGTGCTGATTGGGAAACCCTCCATGGAAACCTTCCCGGTCTTCCGAATTGCAGGAAAAGCTTTTTGGCTCTAAACCACAAAGCAGGGGCAGCTAGAGAGAGAACCATATCCCCTGAAAACCATTTGTTGTAGAGTTTGTCGAAAAGGGAATACACTGAAATAATGCCTTGTGAAGTGTTTGTTTGGGAGGATGCACTGAAATTGTCTGCAAGAATCGAGTTTGGAATCATTTCCTTGTTCAATCGCACGTATCCTTCAATGTTGGAATCATTCAAATCAGAGAGAACTAAGTTGTCAGTGAACTGTTGCACTGCATTTTTGTCAATTTTTTCATCCGCTATGCCTGTTTCCATTGCAATTCTTTTGAGGTCTTCTTCCGAGAGGTCTTCAATGGCAGTGCTTTTTTCCTCTTTTTTTAACTTGTTGATTAACGGCAGGTTTGAGAAAAAATCCGCTACTTTTCCAACCTCTTTGTTGAAAGCAGTTCCAGAATTCCTAAAATTTAGGTTTTTTTCCGTAAGAGGGCATGAAAGGTTTTTGTCTTCCAAGTCATTACAGCGCCCCACTCTGAGAGTGTCATCCAAAACCAATCCAAACGAGTAAGCGCCATAAATGTTATCATTCAGCAAATGCTGCATTTCAACAACATCAAATTTTTCTCGCGCTAATTCGACTTTTGCTGCTTTATCTCCTTCCAATGGGACTATAATGGTTGGCTGTTCCAATAATTCACGGTTTGGATTCGGTTTTGTGCCAGAGCCTATTTCTTTTCCAATCAATCCATCAGCCAATAATTCAAGTATTTTTTGCGATTCCTCGTCTGTCATGCCAGCAATACTGCAAGTATAATTCGCGCGCTCTACTTTTTGCTTGTTTTCTTCAAGGAAAGCTGTACCTGAAGAAAACGCAAAAGCATTTGTTGCATTCAACAGCAAAAAAACCGTAATCCATGCAAACGCTTTTTTGTTCATTTTTTCACCTTTTTCACCCATAATACAAGTAAAAAATTATTCCACTTGGAACCCAGCTGAACGCAAACAACAGCAAACTGCATCCAATCAAAGTGCAAATAAACACTGCAATAAATGTTTTAATGTGAATATTCCATTTTTTTTTCTTTAACAAATCCAGTATCATTGAGCCAAGCAAGAGAAACGGCGAAAACAGCACTGTGAGGGTAAGCGCTACTAAAACTATTTTGAAAGCTGAATAGAACCAAAACAAGGCTATTTCGCTCAGGCCTGGCACGAGTTCTTCAGGCATTGCTCCAAAATCCCATTCATTGCTAATGGCAATAAGGGGAAAAACATAGGTAAAAGCAGTGAATAAAAGAAATACTGAAAACAGTGAAATGAAAACAGAGGAAAACCATTTCAGTTTTAATTTTTTGGCTATTTTTTTTCTAATAAATGAAACCAGGAAAGAAAACGCAAAAAAAACAATTGAAAGAACCAGCGTTCCACGTAAGAGGAGCAATAGGGAAAGCAATAAATTCATCACCGCACTTACACTTATAAAATACATTTAACTCAATTAAATGTATATGTTAACACATTTAAATAACTTAAGGTATTAATTTAAGCAGTGAGGGATTCCAGTGGAAAAGCCAACAATAAAAGAAGAAGAGAATATTTCCCGAAAAGAAAAACGGTTTTATAGAAGGAACGCAAAGCTTTTTGACAAAATAAAAAGCCAAATCTTGCAGGCAAAAGGATTAAAGGAAAGGGAAAAACAAAAAATACTAATGCGCTTGCGGTTCCAGCTTGAAGAATTGAAGGAAAAAGAAGGCATTGAAATGTCCTCTGCTATTTATAATCAAATGAAAAAACAGGGAACCGATATTGGAGAAATGGCTTCAAAGGAAGCTAAAAGAACTCGCGACAGGGGAAAAAGAAAAAAATTCAGTGAGGATGATTTGAACCTTATCGCTGACAATATTTACAACCAGTTAGTGGAAGACAGGAAAAGATTCGGCAGGCAAAGGCTGAGGCACAAAGAACCAAAAGAAATCTCTGGGAGAAAATTTGTTTCCTGGAGGGAAAGAAGAGGCATACCTCCATTAAATGAAACCAGTGAAAGCGAAGTTGAAAAGATTAAAAAGAACCTCGCTGAAAAACTTTCAGAAAAAGAGGACATTTTTGAAAATGAGCTGGCATCGGATATTGCAGGAATAAAAGACCTCGAAGTTGAAGATATCTTAGGAGAAAAAAAAC
The DNA here is from genome assembly GCA_017608575.1 of Candidatus Iainarchaeum sp. Taxonomy (GTDB): domain Archaea; phylum Iainarchaeota; class Iainarchaeia; order Iainarchaeales; family DTGL01; genus JAFCFP01. Next base: position 2,768 of record JAFCFP010000054.1, read on the forward strand.
CAAAGAAGAAAAAAAGAAAAAAGGAAGAATTTGACTTGGAAGGATTTGACACTGAAAGCATATAATTGGATTATTAATACAGTTTTATTGCAATATTAGGGTTTAAGGCGTTGCTTCAGTGCAATTCAAATAATTTGAAGACAAAAGGTTTTCTCCTGCTGGACCTTGGGGAAATTCCTTTGAAGGCCAAAACACAAGACTCACATAAGAGCGCAGGTTTACAGGATCGTATCTATTGCTTCCAAGCGGTCTGAGTTTTTTAAGGTTCACTAAAACCCGTGGAGGCTTGTTTAATTCACCCAATTTCAGGAAAAGGTATCTGTCCAAATCATTGTCTGAAACAATTTTCCCCGCAACCGGTGGATTGCAGTAATAGAATTTTCTGGGTGGAGTGGCTGAATAGTCCGCTGCATAAATAAGCATGAAAACAAATGAGTTTTTTTCATTTGCCGGAATCCAGGACTTGTTTTCGAATTCCTGTGGTGGAATGTAAATATAAAACAAATAATCATATGCCGGGCTTAGGGGCTGCATTGTAGTGCTTATTGTTTTAAGCAATTGCTTTTTGGTTGAATCGCTTAAACGCGGATTGTTAGCGTAGTCTTCTTTCACCATTGCCAAAAGGTAATCCACTTCGCTTGCATTGTCCAGTGTTTCATTTGGATGCCTTGGAACGCTTGAGTAAAGAATTGTTTGAAGCGCTGAAGCAGCATAATCTGTTCCATAAAGGCTCTTCATGCTTTTTTCAACATTCACTCCAAAAGAGCCACTGACTAAAAACATAAAAGAGGCAAGCCCTGTAACAATCATTAAAAGAAACATTGCATCAGTTATTGCTGCTTGGCCTTTTGAATTCAATCCCATAAAACCACCACTAAAAGCATGGGTCTTATTGCAAAGCCACTGTGCACTGTTGAATCCTGAAAGGCAAAGGGAAACTTTCTCACAAGAACCTTTGTGTCAGTTCTGATTTTTTGGTCCATGTTGGTGCACTGCATTATTTCTCCATCCACCACAAGAACGCCCTGGTTTTCATTTACAAACTTAACAATGTCAAGCGATTCATTCATTGGAAGCTTCACTATTCCGACTTTGTAGTAAATGCTTCCAACATTGGTTATTCCATTGCATAATTCTTTGAATTCCTCTGCATTGTTCATGTAACGGTCACCACGCAGCCTGTCGCTTATTTCAAGCAAACTTATTGCATTGCTGAATTCCCTTGTGCCCTTGTCCAATCGCTGGAATGTGGAAGTAAAAGAGGCAAAAAAAATCACCAAAGCAAAGAGTATTGGAATGAGACTTGGGAGGTCATCTCCAATAGGCCCAATGAATCCTCTTTCTTTTTTCATTTTCAGCCCTCGGTTTCAATACAGTCACTTGGTTTGCCGCGCATTGCTTTTACAATGCCTCCAACGGTTTGCTCTCTGTCAAGGCAAGAACCAGAAAAATGGGAAGTGCATGGAATTATATAAATGTTTTTTTTGCCTTTATATGTTTCTTTTATTATTACCAAGCTGTCATTGATTTCAGCAAGTCTTGCCTGTGGGTCAAGAACCGTTTTATCCGCTTCATTCAAGGAATTGGTGAGGCTGTCCCAATCAAAAATGTGAATTTGGCCATTCAATTCAATTTTTTGTGATGCTATAACGCTTTGTTTTTTTCTTTCCTTTGTCGGCCGACGGGTTATTTCAATTATTAACTGGGATTTTTGAGGCAATTCGTTTTTTCTGATGTTCATTACATAGTAAAGGCTGCCACTGTAAAGGCTTTTAATGCTTGGTGGAATTGAAAGTTCTCTTTTGGCGCAGATTTCATCGCTTTCAATAACGCCACTGACTAATTGCTGTGTTTTTCTGGCAATCCGGTTTGCTTGCTGGCCAATGCCTATTTCATCAAGCCCGTAAGTGAAAAAAACAATTATTGCAAAAAGCGCTGTGACAAGAATGAGGAGGTTAAGCTTGCTTAAAGCAAATCCAATCATTGCCTTCCCTTCCTGTAAGCGCAAACCACTGGAAACGCGTGGTTTGGCGGAGTCACATTGAACATTTCATAATTGCCCATTGGAATTGATTCATGCAAGTCAAACAATTCATATGGTGGATCTTCTGTTGAACGATCACGGCATTCCCCTGGAGAGGACTGGTCTTTAAAATTTGTAACCTTTGGAATGTTAACGCAAAGCCTTGTGCTGTAACCTTTTGACTTGTATTCCAAGGCAACACATGAATCTCTAGCGTCCCCGCACAGAGAAGAACAAAAAGGAGCGTTTCCGTGGACTTTTAGTTTTACTTCTGATTCTTTAAAGCATCCTGCTGGAAGCCTGAAAGTGAACCTTGTGGGAAAGCCATCGTTTGTAGTGGACTGAATGTTTACCTTTAAATCCTGCAATGCGTTGTCAATTTGCATTTTGCATTGCTCGTTGTGCCATTGGTCCATTAAAATTGCTCCCACTGTGAGCACAAAACCCATTATTATTACTGCTACAAGCAATTCAAAAGGCGCTGCCTCTTGACCTCTCACTCCAAAAACCAAAGCCATAAACAAAACCATTACTTGCCAATGTTTCCAGAAGTGCGCGTGACAATTTCCTGGGATTGCTGGAACATTGGCTTTACAAGACTTATCAAAAGCAGTGCGGCTATAACCAATACAAGCAAAAAGTAAACCGATGACCATTCCCCTTGCGCACTTTCTTCCAGCAAAAAATCATTTAATTCAGGCATACTTATCCGAATAAATTAAAGCAAAAGAACTATTTAAACCTTGCCCAGTCAGCCACAAAACAAAGAATGAAAAATCAATGAGCATACCTTAGTGCAATCAGGCAACACATTGCTTCATCTTCAATGCACGGACAATCAGAAGCCCACTCTGGTTTTATTATTCCACGCTTTAGGAAAAATAAAATAAAGGAAGCGTTAACGCTTCCTCAGCATTACTACGCAGCACATTTCATCTTGGTCCACGCAAGGACAATCTGAAATCCAGTCTGAGTCAAGTCCCTCGTATTCTCCTATTTCATCAATGTCATCTTCAAGCATTGTTCCAACATTGCATAAAACTGAAAGCTTGACATCAAGAGTGCCAGTGCCATTGTAGGCAATTAGTTTTGGTGAACCGTTTTCTTGTCCGCCATCAAAGCGTTCACTATCCGAAAAATCTCCAAGGCTTAGGCAAACCTGGTCAGTGGACATTCCAACATCTGCTTCTGATATTATTTCACTGCTTCGCATGTATTTTTTTGTATCACTGTCAAATGTTACAACCTCTGTTTTCTCATAGCCACCGCGTTCCCTTAATTCTTGAATCTTGTCAGCAACTTGTTTTGTTGGGTCGGAATGAGTGCCAATTGGCCCTATTCCACCAATTATAGCCATTAGTATTCCAAGGATTGCCATTGCAACAACTGCAGCAATGAGCAATTGGAATGCAGAAAACGCCTGTCCCCTTTCATTAAACATCTTTTTCACCTCATCTTTTTAGTTGCATAGCATAAAAGCACTTTTCAATTAAAGCACTCCAAAAATAAAAGGAATTCTAATATTTAATGGTTTTGTTTTCTGTGTTGCTGGAATGCAATAGGACAAGCAAATCAGTATTGCGGCTTTTTTCCAAATGAAACATAGCATTTTTCCTCACAGTCAGAACCGCTTGGCTGAATAATGCATTGGTAGTAAACGTTTACTGTGAGACGTTGTTTCATTTTAACTGCTTGGCCATCGCCAAGCACTTCAATGTTGGATAGAGTTGATTGGAATTCAATGCATTCCTTATCAAAATGGAATTTTTTTGCAAGCGTTCCAGCGTAATAGGTTCCTTCTTTGAAAATAAGGTTCTTTTTTTCAATTAATCCCTCTGAGCCGTCAAGGGAAGATGCACTCAAAGCAAACTTGAATCCTTCATAATATCGTTCACTGCTAATGCTTAATTCAAGTCCACGGAAGTACATTATTGCTCCAGCAATTATTACAAAAATCATCGCAGCCATTATAAAAGCAATCAGCATTCTAAACGGCAAAAACTGGCCTCTTTCAAAAAGCATTAAATTCCTCCGCCGAAGGCTTGAATCATTATGTTTGCAGCAAAAAAGGAAACCGTGAACATAACCATTGCAATCGGCACATATTTTGCAATGTTTACTCTTACGAGCAAGGAATTGTCCTCTTCTATTTTTGTGGTGTAATAAATTACAACTATTGCAATTTCAATT
>JAFCFP010000008.1 GCA_017608575.1 Candidatus Iainarchaeum sp.
GTTTGACAATTCAAGCACAGAATGCGGTTACAAAGAATTCTGCGGAACATACATGTACTACGGTCTAAGAACATTTGAAACAAAAGAAGAATGCGAAAAAGCACTCGCGCAATTGAAAAAATGCACTGATACTGACGGTGGCAGGAATTACTATGTTTATGGTGAAACCACTGGTTTTACTCCCAGCGTGGGGGGAATTTACACATCAAAGGACATGTGTTTGCAGGAAGGAATCAACAATGCTGACTTGCAGGAATCGTGGTGTGAAGACAATGAAGTGAAAGTTGAAAGATTCAATTGCCCAAACGGATGCAAGAATGGAGCCTGCATTAAAAGCAAGTGCGCAAAAGAAGGCGAACATTATTCAAATGTTTACACTGAAGAGTACCCTGAAAAATGCTGTGAAGGCTTAACTGGATTCATGGCAGGCATGGATTCAAGGATTTCAATTGCGGATAAATGCTATGAAACTGGAAGGGTAATGGGTTCACCTGTTGGCATTTGCATTAACTGTGGCAATGGAGTATGCGAGGAAATTGAAAGCGTGTGCAGTTGCCCAGAGGACTGCACTGGAAAAGGACGCTCTGATTATGCTTCAGTGCAAGAATTTTGCAGCCAAGGCTTTGAAAAATACTGCAACGGAGAAATTGGAAAATTAAGTTCTTTGGATTTGTGCAATCTCTGCCAAAACATTGAACCTGAAAAATGCTGCAAGCCAAAATGTGATGCAATTGGTTCGAGAAGCGAAGGATGGTACACTTGCAAGGGAAAACTTATAAGATGGCAGCAGTGCGCTGGCTGTGAGGCTGAATGCAGGAATGCTGGCACCAGAAGTGAGGGATGGTATGATTCATGCACTGGCCGACTGATAAGGTGGGATAACTGTTCAGAATGCAAAGCGCAAAATGTTTGCCCGCCAATTGCAGAAATTTGGCCATACTGTCCAAACGGAGAAGTGAAACCAGTTTACAAAACAATAAATGGTCAAAGATGCCTCACCGGCTATGAATGCATTGAAGAACAAACAAAGCTAGGGTTCACTTATACAGAGGAAGACCCACTTGAAGGATCAAAGGTGTTGAATATTTACCAAAACGGCGAAATCATTGAAACAATTGGGTCAAAAAGATTTAAGGGAATGCTCAGCACTGAAAGAGTTAAATCATTCATTGACTCGCTTGATGAAATGGGTTTCTTTGAAATAACTGAATTGAATGATTGCAGTGCTACAGGAGAATGCCCAACTAATGCGGCTCTGCATTCAATTTTTGCCTTAAAAGGCGAGAAATCAAACAAGGTTGCTTGGTATAAGCTGGTGGAACCAAAGAGGGCAATTGATTATGCAATGGAACAAATAAGAGAATTTGAAAACATGCTTGCAATGCCCGCATTAACAATTGTTTACGTTAACTTGGATAAACCATTCAGGATAGAAGAAAACCAAAAAGCAATTGTAAGGGAAACCTCTCTTACAATGAATGTTAAAAAAATTTCCTCTTCAGAGGTAACGGTTGAAATAACAGAGCCACACCTTTCAAAGGTTTACCCAGTGCCTCAAAGCAATACCGCTGAATCCACAGCCTCAAGCACATCAAAGCCAGTAACAGCAATGATTGCAAGGATCAAAACAGGTGAAAGCATTACTGCATTCAACCATGTAATTAAATTAGATGAAATAATAATGATGAAATGCTTGGAGCAAACTGGTACAAAATGTATTGGAGCAAAACCAAAAGCATTAATGGTGATTTCAAAAAAGGAAACAACTCCAATAAAGGCTTTTGTGGAAAAACCATTCAGGATTGCAGTTAACCAAAAAGCAATTGTTTATGACACCAAAATAATTCAGCCTACAAGCGCGGTAATGGGAATAAAGCTTTACTCAATAATAGAGCCACTTTGTGTTGAAACAACTATTACAAAAGAAGAAAACACAGAAACCAGTACATCAGAAGAAATTGAAACTTATTGTGACAAACGCAGGATTGCAAGAATTGGGGTTTCACAGCTGTTGTCCAGCACATGCAAAGAAACAGAAAACAGCAATTGTGTAAATCCCGCCATGGTGCTTTCATTGAGACAGGGAGAGTCAAGACAAGTTGGCAATTATTCAATTCACGCACTAATGGTTGGAGACACAAGCGCTGGATTCATTGTAAGGAGAATCAGTGGCTTTGAAGAAATAAAGGTTGTTTCATTGAATGAAAGGTTTGCATTAAAAGAAAAGGAAACCGCTTTAGTGAAGGAGAAAAATGTATTCCTGCAACTTCAAAGGCTTGCGCAAATAACGCCATTGAAAGACAGCAATTATAATGGCAATTATGTGGCAACAGTAAGGGTTTGGAAATCGACTCCAATATTAAAGCCCCTTACAAAGCCACTTGAAGAAACAACAACTTCAAATTCCATTACAGGCAATGCTTCAATGGTTTCACAGGCAATAACTGCTTCTTCTATAACACGACCAGCCACTACAGTAGCACACACTTTGCCAGAATACTACAAGCAGACATATTCCATCATGGAAGGAGAATCAATTGAATTATATGATGTAGAAATTACCTTCCTTAAAGCCATCGATGGAATGGGTTATTTCATTGTAAAGGAAATAGAAACAACAACAAAAAACGTGCATGTAGATGAACCATTTACATTAAAAGAGGGACAGTCAGCAGCAGTATTGGAGGCAAACATGCAAATTGATTTAATGGACATAATAAATTCCCATGTTTATCCATTGAAAGAAGAAGCAGAAAACATGCAAACTTATCCAGTGCCTGCAAGGATGGCGAGAATAGGGGTTTCAAAACTGTTCTTTGAAAACCTTAAAGAAACCACTCAAACAGTAGAAGAAATCCCTGGCAACACACAAACAGCAGAAGAAACAGGTGCAAGTATTCTTAAAAAAGTGATCTCAGAACTTGTTATCAAAAAACAAGGCACTGCTGAAAGTAATGCTGTTAAAAAGCCAATTAAAATAAACAAGCCACCAATGCCTTTCAGAATACTTGTCATAAAAGAAGGGCAAAGCATTACAGTTGGCGAGTTCACAATAAAAGCCAATTCAATTGAATGGAATTCGGCGGAATTCATTGTGTCAAAGAAAAGCACTGGAGAAAAACTAAAAATTGTAATAAAGAAGGGTTGGAATTTAATCTCTATTCCAGGAGAATTGGACATAATTGAATCAACTCCATGCAATAAACAGAGAACAAAATTGTTTGAGTATGATCCACCAGGGAAAAAATACAAAAAAGTAACAAATGCCCAAATGGGAAAGGCTTACTGGCTCTACAATAATGGACCAGAATGCAAAGCAATTGCTTATATTAAAAATCCACTCCCCACCAATAACCTGCCAATGCTTGTAAAGGGCTGGAATTTCATGCCAGTGCTTCCAGACATGCTGGGAAAAACAATAAACGATCTTGGATGCAACAGCATTATAGCAGCTTACTCGTATAACCAAACTGAAAACAAATGGGAAAAAGTAATTGGCAAAACAATTACAGAAGAAGACCTTGGAAAAGCCTTTGCAGTGAAAACAACAAGTGAATGCGCTCTAGGCAGCGGTGGAGGCAATCCACCGGTTTTTCCTGAATGAGGTGATTTGATGAATAAAAAAATAATAGTAATTCTTGTAATCGGATTGGTTTTGTTAACTGCTTTCAGTGGCTGCACACTGCCTTCAAATCAAAAAGGAAGCGAAGGCACTCCAACACCAGCAATGGCAAATTCAAGTGAAATACCAATGCCACAAGAAGGAGAGGAAACAGAAGAAAGCGCACCAGAACTGCCGTTTTAAAAAAACGGCAAACTTTTTTTTATTTCTTTATTTGGAACTGCTTTTTGGCAACGTGCCTTTTCTTTCCCTGAAACTATTTCTCTTTTGAGCAACTTACACTTTCCTTTCAATTAGGTTTTTCTTTTCGCAACGTGCCTTTTCTTTTTTTTAAAAAGAAAAGGCCGGAGCGGACCCGGAGGGATTCGAACCCCCGATCCACAGCTTAGAAGGCTGTTGCCTTATCCACTAGGCTACGGGTCCAAAAAAGAAAGAAATGCTTATTAATGAAATCATTGCATGAGATTAAAATACTTAACTGTTTTTGAAAAAACAAAAAAAAGCGAAAGTAATTTATTATATTAAAGTATTATTTATACAGTAATTTAATTCGAATTTTACAAAAAATAGTGAGAGGTGAAACAATTGAATAAAAAAATGTTAATGATTCTATCCTCTTTCCTTGTGCTTTTATTGCTTTCACCTGCTTTTTCAGAACATATTCAAGCAGGACAAGGAAAAGAACAGAACAGCTTGGGAGTTCTTTCAAATCAAGGCTCTAATGGCAATAACGCGGGAAATTCTGACACTCCAGTAATTGCACCCAATCCAAGCAAGGGTGCAGCTTGTGAAGGTGTTCCAAGAATTTGCAAGGTAAAATATGCACCAGTGTGCGCAACAATTGAAATAATTGATTCCAGTGGAGTAACAAAACAATTGAAAAGAACTTATGGAAACAAGTGCATTGCTTGCCTTACTTCAACTGGAAACCACAAAGTAATTGCAATGGAACCAGGAAGGTGCCTTTCAACCACAGTGAAAAACCTTTCAATTGAAAACAAGCAAAAATTTCAAAACCTAAAACCAGTGCTAGCTCAAAAAATTTTATCACTGCGCAGAATGCAGTTTGAAAGAATAAAAAACCTCAAAAAAGAACAACTGGAAAAATTAAAAGACTTTAACAGTGAAGAAATAGAGGAAATAGCAAGCCTTCCTGAAGAAAGCATCCAAGCAATAACTGGCTTAAACCAAGAACAACTTGCAAAAGTAAAGGCATTGAACAAGTACCAGCTTTGGAGACTAGCAAAACTGAAAAAACCACTTCTTGAAAGGATTTGGAAGCTTAAAAAAGAAAACATTGGAAAGCTTGCAGAGCTTCCATTGGAAAACCTTCAAAGCCTTGAAGGCTTAAGTGAAGAAGAGCTTTCAAAGCTTTCAGAAATGGACAAGAATTCAATTGAAACACTTACATCAATGGGACCACAGAATGCTAAAAAATTACTTGGTCTTGGATTGGTAAATGCAAAAAAGTGGATTGCAAAAATAGGACCAACAGGGAGAAAAGTGATTGCTTATAAAAAGGCAAGGGAAAGGTACTTGTTGCAGAAACAAAAATTCCTCGAAGCAAAAAACAACTACTTGCATGCGAGAAACGCATTCCTTGCAGCAAAACAAAAATACCTTAATGCGCCAGATGAAAACAAAGCGGAAATAAAAGCAGAATTCCTTGAAAAAACAAGACTGTTTTTAATAAACCATATAAGTGCAGTAATTGAAAGGCTTAATGAATTGAAAGAAAAAGGCACCGCACCGGATTCCGTTGATGAACTAACAGGAAAACTTAACGAAATGCTTGCAACACTTGAAAACGAAGAATTGACAGAGGATGAAATAATTGCAATTGCAAAGGAATTCAAGGAACTCTGGACAAAACAGCAATGGAATGCAAGAATCAGGGTAATAAAGAACCTTACATTGAAACTTGAAAAAGCAATTGATAGAGCAAATGCCTTGTTGGAAAAAGCAGAAAAAGTAATAAATAAATTAGAAGAACAAGGAACTAATCCTGAAAAAATCCAGAAAGCCAGAGACACCCTTGAAAAATTCAAAAAAGACCTTGCTGAAATAAGTGAAAAAATAAAAAAAGGAAAAGATCTCTACAACAGTGTAAAAGAAGAGGACAATCCGCTTAGAATAAACAGTATTGCAAAGAAAATCAACAACGTAGCCATAACAGTTAACAGAAAACTAAAACAATACCATAAATTCCTAGTGTTTTTGGGCAGAGCATACCACAAAGTGAAAACAGGAAAAACAATAACCGAAGAAATTCCACAGCCATTAAACGAAACAATATCCATAGAAGACATAACAGACACTGAACAACCAGAAGCAACTCCAACACCAGGGGGAACTCCAATAGAAACACCTGAAGAAACAACAATTGACCAAAACACTATAGGGGGTGAACAATAATGAAAAAAACAGTAATAATCTTACTTGCTTTGCTCTTTGTGTCAATGGTTGTGCTTTCGGGTTGCACAAAACAACAGCAATCCACGCCAACACCTACACCAACACAAACACCAATTTCACCAGAACTCGAGCAAACACCACAGGAATTAGAAGAGGCAAGCGATCTTGAAGCGGATATTGAGGACTTGAATGACCTTGCAAGCGAATTAAACGAAGACATGCTTGGCGAGATTGAAATAGATGAAAACCTTTTCAAGTGAATTAAATTAATGGTTTTGCAGGCTCAGCGTTCAACGTTGAATGCCTTGCTAAACCTTTCTTTTTTTTCTATTTTTCCTGTTTCCATGTTGTAAATCCAAACCATTAAATTTGGATCAGCGAAATCTTTTGGAAAGTATTTCTTTCGTGTTTTTCTGGGAAAAATATTGATTGGTTCTTTTTCATAAAAACAAAGACGTTGTTTTGGAATTACAAAAATAAAACAATCAACGTTTTTTTTGTAACGGAGTTTTTCTTTTAGTTTTCCTTTTGTGGGACGGGTCATTACTTCAATTCCAATTGTGCCATTGCCTGTTTTGGCAAAAAAATCATAAGCTCCAATGGAATTATTTTCTAGAAAGGTTTCTTCTTCTTGGGAAATTTTTTTAATTTCTGGATCGCGTTCTAATTCTTGCAATGTGCATAAATGCATTTTTTTAGTCAGGGTATTGCCATTGCATTTTAAAAGCAACCAACCACCAACACTAAAAATATGCATTGATGGTTTTTAATTTTAACGCTGGCTTTTGCCGGCTTTAAACAAAATGAAAAACTATTTAAACATTTGAATGCTATTTTAATGGAATGGCGAAAGAAAAAAAAAGGAAAAAAGGCTTTGCAGAAGAACCACTTGAAGGACCACTTGAGCCAAGTTCGAAAAGAAGACCTGTGAGCAAGTGGTTTTATGTATTTATTGTGATTGTAGTAATAATTGGGTTTGCAATAGTTCTTTACCCAAAACCCAAAGAGACCATTCCAAGCGGGAGCCCCAATCCAGAGGATTTGCCAAAGGAAGACCTAAACGAATATTCATGGGTTGCTGAGGGAATTCCAGAGGGAAGGCTTACCTCTGTAACGCTTACATTTAACACGCTTACCTATGCTGACAACAAAGATGAAGTAATGTTTGTGCCTTTTTTTGTTGGAAATGTTTTTGGGGATTCTCTTATTTTTAATGAAAACGAGCTTGGAGTAATTCTTGACATGGCAAACAATCGTTTTTCACTTGAAGATGAAGATGGAAACATTGTTGGCACTTATTCTTTTGTGCCGGGAAAAGCCAGTGACAATTATTTAACTCTTGGCAAATATAATGTAAAATACAGGTATTATGTTCCAAAAGAGGGAAACACTGTTTATTTTCTTTTGGCAAAGCAGGAGTTTGATCTTCAATTTGGTAAAAAATTCTGGTTTGAGGGAACAGACACTGATGATGATGGCGTAATTGATGTTGACTATTTTATGCCAGACCTGGAGATATTCGGTGACAATCCCTATGATAATCATTATTCAATTGCAATGCTTTCATTTGATGCAGATGAAGACTCACAGCCTGAAATAAAGGCATTTGTTGATTGCACTGATTTGTGGTTGTTGAATGCTGAAAAATCATACCGTTCTTATTCTTACCAAGTGGAGTTCCTTGAAAATGGCAGCTGGCATGGAATGACTTCAAGGGGCGAAAAAATATCAAAAAGACTTGATTCATGGCAAGTAAACATTCAAACAATGAACTTGGAAGTTTTTCTCTTGGATGAGTAAAAACAGTTTAATTCCATGAATCAAGGGTTTGAATGGCAAGGTCTTTGACTGGTTGTAATTTTTTGTCGTCAAGTTCGAAAAGGGATTTGACTGTTATTGTGTTAATTATTTTTGCGCCTTTTGTTGTCAGAATGTTTGACATTTTTTTAATTGAAGAGCCAGGCGTGAGAATGCAGGTGGAAAAAAGGAGAAATTTTTTGCCTTTTGTTTGCTTTAAGTCGCGAAGGTAAGTGGTTATTTCCGGTGCAGGGGAAAATGTTCCTGAAATTCTTCTCACTGGAGTGCCGACAACTATTAAGTCAAATGGCTTCATGTCAAGGGTTGCTGGCGCTAATTCAAGTCTCTTTTTTTTTCTGAACTCTCTAATGCAGTCATAAACGCGCATTTTTTTCTTGGCTCGAATTCCCTCCATTTTTACTTGGTGATTCCGGCTTTCAAATATTTCGCGGAAGGCATTGGCTATTTTTGAACTTGAACTGCTTTCGGCTGGGAAAGCAATCAGTATTTTCAACCTCTCACCCCTTTGAGCCCTTCAAATAAATTAAAACTGGGAAAATTTTTAATAAAATGCTTTGAGGAAATTGAACACGTTCTCTCCTAAAGTGCTAAGGGAATAACCTCCTTCAAGCACTCCAAAAGCGGGAATTTTAAAAGAGGCTATTTTTTTGCCCAATTCGTGGAATGTAGTGCTTTTTTTAATTTTCAAGGCAGAACCGACAATTGTATCAGTGTAAAAAATGTCAAAGCCTGCGGAAACCGCGATTAAGTCAGGGTTTAATTCACTGACAACTTTTTCTGTTTCAGAATTGAAAGCACTCAAATATGCGCTGTCTGTTGTGCCGGGCTCAATAATAATGTTCCGTGTGGTTTTGTCCTTTGGAGGAAAATTAATCCATGGATAAATAGTGCTCGGGTTTTGGTGAAATGAAAGATAGAACACTGAATTGTTTCCTGAAAAGATTTCCTGTGTTCCCTGGCCGTGGTGGACATCAAAGTCAATTATTAGCACTTTTTTTGCCAAGCCCTCGCATTGCACTTTCCGCACAGCAAAGGCAATATTGTTCAAATAGCAGAACCCAGCAAACGAATTAATGCCTGCGTGATGCCCGGGTGGCCTGCCTAAAGAAAAGGCAAATTCTTTTTTTGCCAAGCGCGCGGCAGTGAGTGCTGCTCCAGCACTCAATTTTGCTATTTCAAATGTGTTTTTTTCAAACAAATTGTCTGGTGTTGAATTCATTGCTTTAGAGCGCTTTTTTAATTCGTTGAGCAATTCTTGTGAGTGCACTAAAAGCAGGTCTTTTTCTTTTACTTTTTCCGGTTGAATGTAGTGTTTTTTTCCAATTCCTTTTTTTTCCAAGTAATTGATTATTGCTGTTAGCCTTTCAGGGCTTTCAGGAAAACCAGAATGCTCCAAAAATCGTTGCGAATAAACAATCTTCATTCTATTACTTTTATTGGGTTAATCTTTTATTCACTTATTTTCCTTATTTTTGCATGGATCCCATGAATTTTATTCTTGCCGTTGCAGCGTTTGTTTTGGGTTTGTTTGTTGTTAAAATTAGTGCAGAGATTGCTTATAAGGCAAAGGTCTCTTGGGGGCAGGCTTTTGTGCAAGCGGTTTTGCTTTACATAATTGGATTAATTGTTGACTTTCTTTTCTTTGGCTCAACAATTGGAACAGGCTTTCTTGGAAAAATTTTTTAACTATGCAAGGCAAAAACATGAAACAGCGGTTAAGACTAAAAAAGAGTACTTTCAGGGACTTGGACAAGCTTTCAAGGCAATGGCCTTTTGAAAAATCTAAAGAAGGAGGCAGAAAGCCAAAAGTTTTTGTTGGAAAAAGGCTCGGCATGACTTACAGGCTAAGGCTTGGAACTGCCAGGGCATATGCTCCAACAATGGTTGTACTTAGAAAAATTTTCAAGCAAGATTTTCGCGGTAAAAAAATTCTCGAACTTGGCCCTGGCGTGCCAGTAATGTTAAAGGAATTAAAAAGGCGTGGAGCAATTGTTATTGGATTGGATGCAGATCCTTTTAGAAAGGATGCCCATGGCTTAAGAATAGAACAGGGCAAAATAGAGCATTTGGATAGATATTTTCTTGGAGTTAATGGAAAACCACAAAAGTTTCATGCAATAATTTCCAAAAATGTTTTTGAACCAACGCAAATGAGCGCAGTTCACGCACTTGAACTCCCCACAAAGGAAAAACTTGAAGAAATGAAATCAGCGAATCCAAAAAAAGCACAAGCACTCATTGAAGCAATAGCTGAGAGGTATTCAATTAAAAAAAGCAAAGTAGAAAGAGTTCTTCCAACTGAAAAAAGAAAAATTGACGCGGCAATAGAATTGCTTGGAATTTTCCAAGCAGTGGAAGAAAGGCTTTTTGGTGGTGGGCACTTTATCATTCAAACCACTGGCGAATCCGTTACATTTTATCACTATTTTAGGCCATTATTGGAAGATGCTGGATTTGAAGTGAAAGTAAAGCATATCAGGGAATCAGAAAACCAGAAAACGGGAGAACCTATTTCTATTTTCATTGCAAAAAAGCCACTTACTGCCAAAAGCACTGCTGAAAGGAGAAAGAAAAAGTAATGCAGGATGGCGGATTCGAACCGCCGCAGCCGCTATGGCACGGGCCCTCAACCCGCTCGGTTTGCCTCTTCCGTAATCCTGCACTTGCTTGCGGTTAAAAAAGCACTTGTTAAGGAAAAAATTCAAAGGAATTTTTTTATTTTTTTCTGGAATTCCTGCATTTCTCCCTCTGAATAGGCTTTTTTGAGCCATTTGAAGCCAGAGTTATCGTCATTGAATCTTGGAATTATGTGCACGTGAAAGTGGAACACTTCCTGGCCAGCTGCTTTTCCGTTCGCTTGCAATACATTTATTCCCTCTGCATTGGTTGCTTTTTTCACTGCACTTGCAATTCTTTTTATTACTGTTGCTATTTCTTTGAATTCTTCTTCAGGCAAATCATGAATGTCAACAAAATGCCTTTTTGGAATCACAAGCGCGTGTCCTTTGTTGATGGGGGCAATGTCCAAAAAAGCCAAAACCTTTTCTGTTTCAAAAAGTTTTGCGCTTGGAAGTTCATTGCGAACTATTTTGCAAAAAACGCAATTCTTATTGTTTTTTTCATCCATGTAATAATTATGCCTCAATTATCTTTTTTAAATTGATTTTTCTCATTTTTAACTCCAAGTGGTCTGAAACAATTGCTTTTTTCAACAAGCCATGCCTTGAATGCAGGTCGTTTTGGCTTACTGAAACAGTAATATTAGTGTAATAGCCGTTTCCATCCCGGTGCACTTTTCCATAAATTGAATTAATTTCAAATGGTTCGTCAAACTTGCTGCCGAGAAGGGAAGCGCCTTTTCCAATTGGAACCAAGTGAAAATCTCGAATTCTACCACTTGCTTCCAGGGGAACAAGCATGTCAATATTGTTTTCCTTCATAAAATTGTGGATTTTTTCAATCACTTCATCGCCATTTCCAAGCCTTAGAACAAACACTTCCTGATTCATTCAAGACAACCTCTCAATTTAAACCAATAAAACACCTTGCAAAAGAAGGTTAGTAATTGAATAGGGAAAGAGTTTTTAATACTTTCAATCAAAAATTATTGATTTTATGAAAGTGCCGGAAAATTATTCAGAAGTTGAAAAAATAAAACTCGAACAATTGCGGAGAAAGGCAAAAAGGCGGGATTTAAGGAGAAAAAAATCCGAAGAAAAAGAATTCAAACAGGACTTGGGCTTAAATGTAGTGGCTGATTTCCGCAATTGGAAGCGCTTGCTGCATTTAACACAAGCATTGGAAAACAAAACACTATCCACTCTTTCTGAAAAATATTACATTGGAATAATGGAATCTGGACCCACAAGGGACAAAAAATGTTATGCAAAAAAAGACCTCTCAAACGATGAACTTTTTGCTGCAAGTTTTTATTTTAACGAACAACTTGAAAAAATTGGAGTGCTTGACTTAAAAATGCGGGCAATCCAGCGCGGTTTTGAAGTGGCTTTAACTTACACTGAATCCGGTGCTTTAACAAGCCTTCTCGCTGAAAAGCTTGCTGAAATGAAAAAATTAAAACAACAATTAAAAATAGAGGAAATAGTTGCAGTGAAAAAGTTTTTAGAAGGAACTGTTTAATGCCTTCCACGTTTGTTGTTTCTTTGCACTGGTTTCTTGGACGGATAAGGCGGGTTCCATTTTGTTGGATCTCTTCTTTGACGAGCTCGCTCTAAATCTTGTTGCAATGCCCTATGCGCGCCTCTAAGCTTTGATCTAAACTTTTTAAGAAAAGCACTAATTCTTGGTCTTGCCATTAAAACCACTCTGCTTGAAACAATTATGCAAAAGGGAGTTTATTAAACTTTCCCTGTTTTTTCTTTTGCTTTAAAAAGCGCCGAGGGCGAGATTCGAACTCGCGTGTGCCTGAAGGCACACCAGGTCTCCAACCTGGCGCGTTTAACCACTCCGCCACCTCGGCAATCAAAAATTCAGCAATGATAGTAATTAATTTGGAGAGAATTATTTAAAGGCTTTTATTAAGGAGTTTGGTTTTTCCAGTGTTTACAATCAGCATTTTTTTGTTTTTTGGAAGCTTGGATTTCAATTGAAGCATAACGGTCGTTTTCAGAGGCAACAACAATGCTGTGGAGAATTTCTTCCTCTTTTTTGGTTAAAGGCATGCGATTAAAATAAACTCAAAGAGTTTTTTATTGTTTCCATGTTTTTGTCAATTGCAAAGAGAAAAAGAAAAGCAAAGAGGTGCGGGGATCACCGGGAAAGTTGGCTGGCGCCATGGGAATGGCTCAAAAGAACCAGTTATAATCCCCGCAATAATTATTTAACCGAAAAAGATTAATAAAGTTTTTGTTTTTGGTGTTTAAAAGGCTTTTTTAATGGTTTTAAAGAGTTTTTTGGCTGTTTTTGTTTTTAGTTCTCGTGAGGTTTTCCTGAAAAAGTCGCTTAAATCTTGGTCTGTGCGCTTGTTTTTCTTGTAATAAAGTGCCTGAAGGCACATTTCAACCAAGTCGAGGTCCCTTACAAATTGTGCTTCCCTGCTTGAAAGATTAAAATAATCCATTGATATAGCCCTTAGCTCTTTAATTTTTTCCTTTGGCGCAATTTTTAGCAATTCATTTAATGCCCTTGTTTCCACTTTTTTCTTTTCTGCATTAGTCATTTCCTGTTCGTGCTTAAATTCCCTAGAGCAAATATCTCCACAAATGCATTCATGCAAGTCATGCACTAAAGCAAGAAAAACACACTTGCTCGTGTCAAGTCCTTCTTCTTTTGCATACAGCAAGCAAAGTAATGCTAAAAAAAAGGAATGCCCAGCAACGCTTTCCGGTTTTTGCACTTTGCGCAACTTCCAACCAGTTCTTTCCAAATCCTTTAACTCCAATACCTTGAACGCAAAATCCAAAAACGCCATGAAAAAAAAGGAAAGGAAAGCAATTTAAACAATGCGATTGTTAATTTTTTTGGTGGTAAATTGCCCAAAGGAAGAAGTTTTGCCAGGCGGCTTTTTGGAAACAAAAGCAAGAGGGTAGTGAAATCGGTTGTTGACAGAGCCAAAAAATCAAAACCCGTTCAATGGGTTAAGAGAATAAGACACCCGGAAGAATTCCCTCAAAGGAGAGTTAAAAAAACCCTCAAAGAAACGAGGCGCATTCTTCAAATAATGCACTCCCGCATGCCCGAACAGCTTTTGGGACTGAGAACAGCAAAACCAGAAAAGCACGAAAACATTCTTCTCAACATCGAAAGAGAAAAATACAAGAACGTTATTTCAAAGGAAAAGGAAAAAGCGTTAAGGGACCTCAGAGAAGACACAGTAAAGCACCTGGAGGCACTGCAAGACTTTTTACACAAGGAAAAAATTCCAATGTATCGAGAATTCAACGAAAACAGCTTAATTCTTGAAGCGGTGAAAAAAAACCCAGATTACAATGCCACAAACGAAGCGCTCAAGCTCCTCCACCAAAAACTCGAACTTGAGAAAAGACTGCTCGAATTGATTGAATAAACTGCAATGCCTAAAGGCAAAAACAGTCATGCACTTGCAGAGAAAGAATCAGAAACGCAGTGCTTTTTGCTCTTGCGGAAACCATGCTCACGTTGAACAAGCTCGCTACAGATATAATAATTTTCTCCAGCGAACACTTTGGCTTTCTTGAATTGCCCCAAGAAATCTGCACTGGCTCATCAGTAATGCCTCACAAAAAAATCCAGATGTTTTTGAATTATTACGCGGGAAAAACGCTGAAATGCAATCCCTGCTATTTCATTCCCTCGTTAACAATAATTCACTGCCATCTGGTTACAACAGAGATGCACAACTCGGGAAAAAACCATTAATGGAAGGCCTTGAACTGGCAATTGAATGTGTGAAAATTGCATCATACGTAATTTCAAAAATAAAAGTGAATAAGGAAAAAAGCGAAAGCGCAATAAGTGAAGAAATGTTCTCAGCAGAGAAAGCACTTGGACTGGCAAAAAAAGGAATGCCATTTAAGGAAGCATACAATGCCATAGCAAAAACAACAACAAATAAAAGCACATTAATTCAAAAATGTATAAATGCTCAAGCGAATTACTATAAAGAGAAAAAAAATCAGGCTAACGCGAAGCCAAAGGTTTAAGCGAAGGCTTGCTGTTACCGGAGGACAAATTCCAACCTCGAGAGGTATGGCAAGGCATATCAATAGAGAAATAGCCGGTCTCCGTTCAACCGATAGCGGAATTCTTACAAGAAAACCAAGGCCGTCATTTGACAAACGAGCTGCAGCACACAGTGCCCTTCGCTCCAAAAAAAACACATTGCAAGAACAGTATCGTTCACAAAAAGCAAGGCACAAAGCAGAAAAAAAAGCAAAAAAAGGCAGCAGAAAAGGGGGCAAAAGAGGAGCCAGGCCAAAAAGGGAAGCAAAAAAGAAGAAAAAGGGGCAATAAAAAACTGGTTCTTTTCCTTAAACTATTTTTCTTTTGGCAACTTGTGCTTTCTTTTCTTTACGCAACCTGCGCTTTCTTTTCTTTTTTAAAGAAAAGAAAGGGCGGACGCCGGGAGAGGGATTCGAACCCCCGTGTGCCTGAAGGCACACCAGGTCTCAAGCCTGGCGCGTTTAACCGCTCCGCCATCCCGGCTTCTAACATACACAGTATGTCACAGAATAATAATTAGCAAAGCAATTAAAGAAAAAACTTTTCCTTTCACTGAAAGCACAAAATACAAGCACAACGCACTCAGTAGACCAAAAGAAAAAAAACCAAATTGAACAAAAATTAACCAATTAATTAAACAAAGGGAAAAAAACACAAAAATAAATATTCCGCCTAAAACAAAAAACAACCAAAAAGTTAACTATTACACCGTAAAAAATAAAAAATTCAAATCCGCGCCCTGACACCGCCGCAAAGACAAAAAAAACACCTCTGAACAAAAATTAAAAGAATGGTGTTTTTTTGTTAATTAATTAACTTATTGAATTTTTTTGTTTAACTTTTTGGTTAAATATAGCGTTTTTTAAACATTTTGTATCCGATACTTATAGTTAGTATGTTGTTGGGATTGTTTTTGGTTCCGAATGGGAAAAGCCAGGAAAACTCAACAAAGGAAATCATTGTTTCAATTCTGTGCTATGAATGGCCCTTGACCATTAAGCAAATTCATAACAGAATTGTAAGAACCCATGGCTTTAATTGCTCCTATCAAGCAGTATTCAAGCAAGTGAAAGAACTCGTGCAAAAAAAAGTCCTCAAAGAAAACGGAAAACAGTACAAAATAAACGAGAAATGGATTGAATCAGTACATGAATTCACTGAAGACTTGAAAGAGCATTATTCAAAGAACCCCAATGGAGTGATTGGAGTTAGGGCAAGCGTTTTCATTGAAAGAACCATTGGTTCAAACACTGTTGCACAAGCACACGCGTAAGGTTAAAAGAAATTTCCCACGTCAAAGGAGATATGAGCACAGAAAACAGAGAAACTGACTTTCAGGCATTGGAATCAAAGCTTTTTGAAATAATTGACTTGCTGGAAACTGATTTGCTTAAATTCGTTGAACCAACCAATTCAGTCGAACAAAGAGAAAAATTCTTTGAAGCATGGAAAAAAGGCAATGAATACAATCCAAGATTCACTTATATTTCAAAAAACCCCATTTTTTCGCATTTTACAATTACTCCCGAATATGCAAGAATAATGAAGGAATTGAATGAAATAGAAATTGAAGAAAGGGGCCTTGGAAAACTGATAAGAAAAAAGAAAAACGAATCCCTTAAAAGAATGGAATTCATTAGAAGCATTGGAAGCAATGAATTCACTGCAAAAACAATTTCTTTTTATGGCAGGCCAAACAAAAAACTTGTCAACGAAGCATTCGAAATACTTGAAAGCACTCCAAACGAAAAAGAAAAAAAAACAATTTCCGCCGAAAAAGCAGTTGAAATATTCAACCAAGAATTCCAAAAAAGAGGAATTGAATGGCAAGCAATAATTGACGAAAACATTTCCCCGCATGCTGTCACTCTGCCAAGCGCAAACACTTTAAAAATCCGCGGCGGAATCTTTTATTCAAGAGAAGAAATAAAAAGACTCATAGTGCACGAAATTGAAACACATGTGTACAGGCACTTGAATGGAAAAATACAACCGTTCAGGCTATTCCTCCAGGGACCTGGCGCCGACTGGCTTTTATCAGAGGAAGGACTTGCTTCACTGAATGAAGAAATTTTTTTCAAAAAAAGCAGTGAACGCCTCCGCGAACTAGCAGGCAGGGTTGCTGCTGTGGATTTCGCTCAAAGGAACTCGTTTTATAACACTTTTAGGTATTTGCTGGATTTTTTCCCAGCAGAAAAAGCATACCAGTTAACCCAGAGAGCAAAACGCGGTTTATCCAACACATCAGAGCGCGGAGGCCTTACAAAGGACTACTTTTACTTTGCCGGCAGAAAACTGATAATGGAATTCATTGAAAGAGGCGGAGACCTCAAAAGGCTTTATTATGGAAAAATTTCAGCAGAGGACACTTTTGTGCTTGATGAAATCCCTGAATTGGTGAAACCAAAGTTCCTTCCAAAATATGGAAAAAAAATCAGCCAATTAAAAAAAGAATTCAAAAACAGCACACAAAACAGTGGAAATAAAAAGAAAAGAGGGTAAGCCAGGGAACCGCTCAGCGGTATAACTTACCCCTTTAACTCTCAACACGTTACAAATTATACAAGAAGTTTTTAAAAAAGTAATTGATGTTTTTGCTACATAAAAAAAATCAGTTCAAAAAAAATAAAAAATTCAAAGCACGGGAAAGAAATCTTTTTATTTTGCTAACAGCAAAGGTTTTTATGGATGAAAAAATAATAGTGCTGGATTTCGGCGGACAATACGCACACCTTATTGCTCGCCGGGTAAGAGAACTCGGAGTTTATTCTGAAATCATGCTGCCGAATGCTTCAATTGAAAAATTATCCAACGCAAAAGGCATTATTTTAAGTGGTTCGCCAAAATCCATTACCGACAAAACCATTGAATTCAATTCAAAAATATTAAAACTGGGCATTCCATTGCTTGGAATCTGTTATGGCCATCAATTGCTTGCAAAACACCAAGGTGGAAAAATAGGCAAGAGCGGCAAGCGCGAGTTTGGAAAAACAGAAATTGAAATTAAAAATTTTAATGGATTGTTTGCTGGAACACCACAAAAACAAATTGTTTGGATGAGTCATTATGACCAGGTAACAGAAATGCCCCCTGGCTTTGAATTGCTTGCAACAACAAGTGAATGCAAAATTGCAGCAATGGGAAACCCTGCATTAAAGCATTACGGCGTGCAATTCCATCCAGAGGTTGTCCACACAGAGCACGGCATGGAAATAATTTCAAATTTTGTCTTTGACATATGCAAATGCAAAAGAAACTGGTCGGTTCAAAATTATTTGGAAAAAGAAATTGAAAAAATAAAGAAAAAAACAAAAAACAAAAAAGTGCTCTTGCTGGCAAGCGGTGGTGTTGACTCTACTGTAACACTGGCTCTCCTGGCAAGGACTTTACCACACGAACAATTGTTTGCAGTGCATATTGACACTGGTTTCATGAGAAAAAACGAAACACGCTCAATAAAGGAATCACTGGAAAAAATTGGCTTTACTGACTTGCATGTTGTTAACGCAGAAAAAGAATTCCTTTCAGCCCTTGAAGGCGTCACTGAACCGGAAGAAAAAAGAAAAATTATTGGAAAGCTGTTCGTTGATTTAACTGAAAGGGAAATAAAAAAAACTGGCATTAGAGAAAACGATTGGCTGCTGGCACAGGGAACAATTTATCCTGACACAATTGAAACCGCGCGGACAAAGCACGCTGACAAAATAAAAACCCATCATAACAGGGTTGAACAAATTGTTAAAATGATTGAAATGGGCAATGTAATAGAGCCATTGGAGCAATTGTATAAGGATGAAGTGCGCGAACTTGGAAGGGAACTCGGCTTGCCGGAAGAACTCATATGGAGGCATCCCTTTCCAGGGCCAGGGCTTGCAATACGCGTTCTCTGCTCCAATGGAGCGAAAAGCAATGAATTAATTTCACTGGAAAAAAAAGCATTGCAAACAGCCAAACATTTTGGCTTTGGATTGAAGGTTTTGCCTGTTAGGAGTGTGGGCGTTGCAGCTGACCTGCGGACTTATGCAAGGGCTGCGCTCTTGGAAGGCGAAATTGACTGGGAAAAATTGGGAAACGCATCAACCAATTTAACAAATGAATTCAACGAATTAAACCGTGCAGTGGTTGCATTGCATCCAAAGAAAATTAAAAAAATTGAACTCTTAAAAGCCGGGCTTTCAAGGGAAAGAATTGAAATTTTAAGAAAAGCAGATGCTGTAGTGCAACAAGAAATAAAAAACGCTGGATTGTATAAGAACATTTGGCAGTTTCCGGTAATCCTTTTGCCATTAAAAGTGAATGGTTCAAGCGAGGCAATTGTTTTAAGGCCAGTGGAAAGCCGTGAGGCAATGACTGCCGAATTTTACAAAATGCCAATTGAAGTGCTTGAAAGAATAGTGAAAAGGCTTTTGGAAATTAAAGGCATTGGAGCAGTGTTTTATGATGTTTCAAACAAGCCACCGGCAACAATTGAATGGGAATAAGCAGGAAAAGAATTAATAATTGAAAGTGTAAATTATCTTTATGTCCTCAAAAGAAAAAGAAATTGCAAAGATTGAAAAAAAGAGGCTTAAAGCCCAGGCAAAGATTGCGAAAAAGAAATTTGAAATGGAAAAAATTAAAGCCAGTGTTCAGCCAGTGAAAGAGCCAGTTAAAAAAGTAATTGAAGTTAAACATACAGGCATTCCAGAGCATAAAAGCTGGAAGGACAATATTTGGCTCTACTTTGTTGTAGCAATTGTTATTGTAGTAATTGGGTGGTTTATTCAACAGGCATTGAATTACCTTTTCAGGGCTCAATAGAGTTCATTACACAACTTGAATGCTGTTGGAATTTTTTCGAGCAGTGTTTCAGCATTCAATGCTGATTTTTCCAAAGCAATTAAATCAGCTGTGAAACCGTTGAGGAATGCAGCAGCAAGAGCTGATTCCAACAAGCTGTTTTTTGCTGCAAATGCAGCCGTCAAGCCGGAAAGTATGTCACCGGTTCCGCCTGTCGTCATAAGCGCGTTACCTGAAAAATTGTAGTAATTGGAGCAACCATCGCTTAAAACATCAATGCTTCCCTTTAAGAGAATTAAGCAGTTCAATTTTTTTGCACTTAAAAGCACTTCTTTTGGAGAAGGCACTGCCTTGAACATTTTTTTGAACTCACCTGAATGCGGCGTAAGAAGGCAGCTTTTGTGAAGGTTTTTCTTTTCAATTAAATGCAGTGCACCTGCATCCAATACAAATTTTTTTCTGGGAAATTTTTTAACAAGCAAATTAACCAATGCCTTGTTTTTTTTGTTGACTGCAAGGCCTGGTCCAATTAGAATTGAGTCAGCTTTTTGGATGCATTCAAGAGCGTTTCTTTTTGTAAGCACGGAAACAATAAATTCAGGGCTTGCCTTTTTCAACAAGGAAATGTTTTCTTTTTCAGTGAGCACCAGCACCAAGTCAGCGAAAAGCGAGGCTGCTTTTGCTGAAAAAATTGAAGCGCCATGGAATTTTTTTGAACCAGCAATAACAAGAACAATTCCATTGTCTCCTTTGTGGGAAACAACGCTTCGCTTTTTTAAGAATTTCACATTACCCGGTCCAGCAAATGAGTGGAATTCTTTGGGAATTCCAATGTCAAGCACTTTGCCGCGGGGGTGTTTTTTTAAAGCAAGGCAGTAAACCATTCCAGCACTAAAGCCTGCACAGGGAAAATCAACCGAAACCCTTTTGGCTTTTACATTGTTTAAAAGCCTTACAGTGGAAGCAATTGGTTCTCTTGGCTTGCCTTTAATTCCTGTTCCCAAAAGGCATTCAAGTATTACATCAGCTTGCACTTTTTTTGGCAATTCCTTTGAGTCATTATGTGAAAAAATTTTAATGCCTGAATTTTTTAAAACTAAAAAATTCCTATACGCTTCACTGGAACGAATGCTTTGTTCTCCGCCAATCAAATGCACTGAAACATTGTTTTCTTTCGCCAAATAACGCGCTGCTGCAAATCCGTCACCACCATTATTTCCAGTGCCGCAGAAAACAGCAATTTTCAAATTTGAACCAAAGTCTTTTTTTAACTGCTCTGCTATAGCTCTGCCGGCTGATTCCATTAACTGCAACGAGCTAAGCCCAAAATAATTGCAATTTGAGTCAAGGATTTTCGACTGAGTAAGCGCATCCATAACAGCTATTATAAATACAAAAAACAATAAATTAATTATGCGCTCTTTTATTGTGCTAAAGCGTGCAATTAAGATTGCAAAAAATGATTTAAGAGCCTGTTATGCAGAGAACGGCATTCTTGCAGGCAGGGGGCATTTTCAACAGTACTGGGCAAGGGACAGCTTTTTTTCCTCACTGGGTGCAACAGCAATTGGCGATTTTGAAATAGTTGAAAAACAGTTCCGCTTTTTTTTGGAATTCATTAAAAGCAATGGAGCGCTGCCAGGGCTGATAACTGCATCTGGCAGACCGGTGTTCAGGCCATTGATTCTTTCAAGCCCTGTTGATGGAAACGCCTTGTTTTTAATTTCTCTTGCTGAATTTCTTCAAAAAAGCGGGAATGCTGGATTTGTTGAAAGGAATTTCAATGCAATTAAAAAAGCAATGGAATGGCTTGAAGGACATGACTTGGATAAAGATGGATTGATTGAAGAAGGCTTGCTTGCAAACTGGGCTGATTCCGTGTTAAAGTTCTGGAAAGTGCTTTATTCAAATTGCTGTTATTGTTATGCATTGGAAAAATTTTCAGAAATTGCCAGTGCAATTGGAAAAAAGAAAATTGCATTGCAGTACGAAAAAAAAGCAAAAAAAACAAAAATGGAAATAAACAAGCGGTTTTGGTTAAAGGAACACTATGCTGACTGGATTGATTTCAGAAAGCATAAAAATTTTTCAAGCGATGGAAACGTTCTGGCAATTGCTTGGAATATTGCAGGCAAAAAACAGGCAAAAGCAATTGAAAAATTTGTTGAGAAAAAAAAGCTTACAAGAATTCCAATGCGTTCCTGTTGGCCGAACTACCCTTTTTGGAGAATCGCTTCTTTTTTTGCTTTTCCATCAAAGGCTTATTATTACCATAATGGATTGAACTGGTTGTGGCTTGGAGCAATGAATGTTATTGCGCTTTTAAAAATCAGCGAAAAGAAAAAAGCATTGCTTGAATTGGAAAAAATTTCAAGGCTTATTGTTGAAAACAAAACAGTGCACGAAATATTTGATTCAAACGGAAAACCTGTTGATTCATTGTTGCTTAAAAGCGAGCACCCCTTTGCATGGTCTTCTGCTTTGTTTTTGCTTGCTTCAAAGAAAGCAGGAATTGCATGAATGGATTAACTTTTTAATTCTTTGCAGGGTGGTTGATAAGTATAGAACACAATCAATGCTTTGCCTTTTAAAAAGGAGGGTTTTCCAATGTTTGAATTGATTTTGATTTCAGCTCTTGTTTCAGGTTTAGCTATTCTTTCAGCTTTCATGTTTCACAGGTTTATGCTAAAACATGACGCTGGAACGCCAAAAATGAAAGAACTGCAAGCCCATATAAGAGAGGGTGCTTGGACTTTTATGACTGAAGAGGCAAAAGTGTTTGCCGTTGTAATGCTTGTTATTGCTGCAATTCTTGGATTAATCTTTTACTGGGAGGTTGCTGCAGCGTTTTTAATCGGTGCAGTGCTTTCAATGAGTGCTGGTTTTATTGGAATGAATTCCGCTACACTGGCAAACGCCCGGGTAACAAATGCTGCAAGAAAGGACTCAAAAAGCGCATTGAATGTGGCAATGTCTGGCGGCGCAGTAATGGGTTTGACTGTGGCTGGACTTGCACTTGGAGGATTAACACTTGTAATATTCCTTTTCCGCGGCTCATTTGAGCCAAGCGTTTTGCACATTGAATCAAAAGCCGTGCCTTTCATAAGCCAGATCATTGGAAGGAATATTAACTTCATTAAAGCTGCATTGATTGTGAGTGCTTATTCAATGGGTGCATCGCTTGTTGCACTTTTTGACAGGGTCGGCGGTGGAATTTACACAAAGGCCGCAGACATGGGCGCTGACTTGGTTGGAAAAGCAGAAGAACACTTACCAGAAGATGATCCAAGAAATCCGGCAACAATTGCTGACAATGTTGGAGACAATGTTGGTGATGTTGGTGGGTTAGGCGCTGACTTGCTTGAATCATTTGTGGGCTCAATTATTTCAGTAATAGTAATAATGCTTTACGTTTTTGTTGCAAGGAATAATGCCGACATTCAGGCATTGCTGGGAGAAATAACAAATGGAGGAGTGTTCGCAGCTGCAAATTATTGGTGGCTTATAATAACGCCATTGATAATTATTTCAGGCGGAATTATTTCAAGCCTGCTTGGAGTAATGTTTGTTTTAATGAAGAAAAACAAAAGCAAACTGCAAGGCACTTTAATGAATGGAACCCGTATTTCAGCAATTTTAACCATAATTCTTTCATACATTGTTATTTCCCTTTCTCCACTGAACTTGTCTGTTTTTTGGGCAGTGGTAATCGGAATTGCCACTGGCATAATAATCGGCTATATTTCAGAATATTACACTTCTTCGCAATACAAACCGGTTAAAAGAGTGGCTGAAGCGGACGATGCAGGCGCAGCAATTGGCATTACTGAGGGAATGGCTGTAGGAATGATTTCCACTTTTGTTCCTGGAATAGTTGTCGCGGTTGCCATAACAATGACTTACTGGCTTGCCGGTTTAATTGGAGTGGCATTTGGTGCACTGGGAATGCTTTCCTTTGTTGGAATGACCGTTGCAGTTGACACTTATGGTCCAATAGCAGATAACGCTGGAGGCATTGCAGAGGGAGCAAAGCTTCCACATGAAGTGAGAAAAAGAACAGACAACCTGGATTCAATTGGAAACACTACTGCAGCAATTGGAAAAGGGTTTGCAATTGGCTCGGCTGCTTTTTCTGCACTCGCATTGATTGCTGCTTACATGTGGTCAGCTATTGGTTCGGTTGGAGAAGTGAAAATTCCAACAATTGAAATAATAAGCAACAATCCATTGATTGGTGGTTCGGTTATTGCAGCATTGTTCCTTGGAGCAATGGTTCCATATGTTTTTTCAGCATTGTTAATACAGGGAGTGAGCCATACAGCAAACCAAATGGTCAGAGAGATTAGAAGACAGTTTAAAGCAGATCCAGGAATATTAAAAGGAAAAAGCAAGCCTGACTTCAACAAATGCATTTCCATTACTTCCAAGAGCAGTTTGAGGAAAATGGTTCTGCCAGCATTGCTCACAATAGTAATGCCTTTTATTATTGGTTTTTTGCTTGGAAGGTTTGCATTGGCTGGTTTTTTGATTGGAGCATTGTTATCATGCATGCAACTCGCAATCTATTGCGCCAATACCGGTGGAGCACTGGATAATGCAAAGAAATTCATTGAAGAAGGGCATTACGGTGGAAAAGGCTCTGAAGCGCATGTTTCAAGTATTATTGGCGACACTGTTGGAGATCCATTAAAGGACACTGTTGGCCCAAGCCTGGATATTTTGGTAAAACTAATGTCAGTGGTGTCAATTTTGTTCGCTTCATTGTTTCCAGTGTACCCAGTGATTTTTCCTTGAACAAGCATTAAGTGGAAAAAAAAGCAAAAAAAGCGCTTTCATTAATTTTTTATTCTTTTAAACCTTTTTAGTTATGGGTGGTTGTTTGGAAATTGAGGGAATTGAATTCCACTGGCTTGGGCACAGCGCGTTCAAGTTAAAGCATTCTGGATTGGTTATTTATTTTGATCCATACCAAATAAAAAGCACTGAAAAAGCGGACATTGTTTTTATAACCCATGAACACTATGACCATTGTTCACCGGAGGACATTGCAAAAATCCAATCCAATGAAACAACAATTGTGTGCAATGAAAGCGTTGCCGGAAAAGTGGAGGGCAGCACTGAAATTGTTTCAGCTGGAGAGGAAATTGAAGTAAAAGGCATTAGGGTAAAAGCAGTGCCTGCTTACAATACTGACAAAACCTTTCACCCAAAAGGCTTTGGGTTGGGGTTCATAATCGAATTGAACGGCAAACGCATTTACCACGCGGGAGACACTGACTTAATTCCTGAAATGCATTCTTTTGGCGTTGTGGATGTTGCATTGCTGCCAGTTGGCGGCACATACACAATGAATGCAACGCAGGCAGCAGAAGCAGCAGCAACAATTGGAGCAAAACTCGCTGTACCAATGCATTATGGAAGCATTGTGGGAAGCAAAGAAGACGCTGAAAAGTTTTCAAAAATGTTTTCAGGGAAAACAATCATAATGGAAAGGGAGTAAAGAATGCCATCACTTGCCCCACTTGGTGCAGAGGAGAGTATTTTCAGCAATATTGATTCGCTCAATGCAGAGTTTGTTCCAAAATTTTTGCCTTACCGCGAACAAGAGCAAAAAATAATAGCACAAACCATTAAGCCATTATGCGAGGGAAAATGTTGCAGGAACCTGCTTATTTTTGGAAAAGCCGGCATTGGAAAAACCCATGCAGTAAAACGAGTGCTTGAAGATGTTTTGTCAGAAACAGACAATGTAAGGCAGGCATTTGTCAATTGCTGGGTGGATTCTTCCACGCTGGGAATCCTTGGAAAGATTGCGTTTGACCTCGGCTTTAATGTTCACAATGGAATGACTCAAACAGAATTATTACAAAGAATCAAGGCAAGAGCAGAAGAAAAATCCATTGTTTTTGTGTTTGATGAGATTGACAAGGCTGAAGACCAGGGTTTTTTGTATTCAGTGCTGGAAGAAGTAACGGAGAGGGCAATAATTGCAATTACCAATAGCAAGGAATGGCTTGCATTGCTGGATGAAAGAATTCGCTCGCGTTTTTTGCCCCAGGAACTTGAATTCAGGCCTTATTCAAAAGCGGAAATAAGTGGCATAATGCGGGAGAGAAGAAAATTCGCATTTTACCAGGAAACATGGAGCCCTGAAGCAATTAGTTTAGTGGATGAGAAAACATTTGAATTGAGCGATGTTAGGGCTGGAATTCAATTAATGCGCGAAGCCGGCTTGGTTGCAGAAGAAAAAGCAAGCAGAATTGTTCAATTAGAGCATGTTGCAAAGGCATTGGAAAAATTATTCCCCTAGTTTTACTTCTCCAAAAACTTCGTGGAATTTTTTGGTGGTTGACAGCAAATATGTTCTACCGCTTGGCGTTTTTTCAACAAATCCTTGTTCCACTAAAGCCTTAATGTGGTCATATGCTTTGTTGTTTCTGTATTTTATTACAAGCGATTGCTTTATGGGTTGTTTTACTGCAATGAGTGCAAGCGTTCTTTGAAGGCCTTTATGCATTTCGCTTTTCATTGCCAAATGCTTTACTTTTTCAAGGTGGTGGGGCTTAACTCTCATTTGAAAAACGCCTTCTTCGCTTGCAATTATTTCCACTCCACTTTGGCGTTGCAGGTAGTCACTTGAAAGTTCTGCAAGCATTTTAAGAGCAACTCGTTTGTTTTTTAATTCCACTAAATTCATTAAATCATTCAAGTGCAGTGAACCCGGAGCCATAAACAGGGCAGACTCAATCACTTGCTTGTGTTCATCCCAGTTTTTCACTGCTCTGGCTATTTCTCTTAATTTTTCCATTCAAACACCCCAAAAAAGGCAAAAGAAAAACCCAAGATAAAAAAAATTATAACGAGAGAAATTAATAAATTTAACCCAAGGAATTATTTTGCATTATTCTCTATCAACAAGAATAAAAGTCCAAGTATGTGTTCTTGGATCAAAATCCACCAAAATGTTTCCCTCAGCAATATTTATTCCCTTTTTTGAATGCGGATCACCATATAATTTTTTCTTCACCCATTGATTGTCTTTTTTGAACTGTTCTAATTGAGTGTTTAATTCTCTTGCAAGGTTTTTCCATTTATCCCATTTTTTCGCTCCAGCAAAATAACCTTCAAATTCCTGGAAAAAACGCTGCAATGCCCGCATGTGAAAATCGCTTCCTGGAAATTCGTAGAGATAGTCTGGAACAATTCCCTCTCTTGCCATTGCTTTTACGTCAAGAACGGTTGGCTTTGGAATAAGCTGGCTGGCAAAGATTTCAGGAGTTGCAATTAAGTAAACTTGTCTTTTAACAGTATAATTTCTCTTATTTCCTCCAAAGCCAAGAAAGCCGGGAATTCCACCAAAGCCGTGCCGAATTGCATTATTGAATTCATCCACTGATTTTATTACATGGGCTGATTCATGAAAAGCCGGATCGCTTACTTCCATTGCTTGAACATTTGAAAAATCCTTCAAAACAATGGATTTGCCTTTAGCGTATTCTGCTTCAAATGTTGTTCCAACAACAGAGTCAGGGTGCAATGGCCAGCGTGGCAATTTTCTGAGCCTGGATTCAATGTCTTCAACGATTGAATCAAATTGTCCTCTTTGGAATCTTTTAACCTCTTTTCTGCCATAAAGTGCTTCAAGGAAAAAAATTCCCCTTGGAAACAAAACCATTCTTTTTCCGCTTTTTGTTTTAAAAAAAGTTCCAGCCCTTTTTCTGCCAGCGAAAAATATTCCCTTTTCCCTTGCGGTTTTTTCTTTCCATCGCCTTAAGGGCCTTCGTGTTCTAACAGTGAAGGGACTTTTTGAAGCTCCAGTGCGCCTTATTGGTTTTTTTGCCATAAAGAAATAATGCCTTTTTCTTTTTTTAAAGCCATCTAATGGCTTTTGGGCAAGAACAAACATGCAATAGTTTTAAATCACTCTGTGCGCATAAAATTTTAGGAGGCATTAAATTGAAGCCCGTCCACGCAAGAACAACAACCAACAAGAAACCAAAAAGCAGGATTCGGAGAATGGAAAGGCGGGTTCCGGTCATTAGAAAAAAAAAGAAGCAACACTCACAGCTTGAAAAACTAATAATTGAGGATTTAACCCCAAAAAAGGGAGGAATCAGAAGGCCATATGAAAGACCATTTCTTGTAAGGGTAAGCGATCAATTGGCTGTAAGAGGCATTCCTGCTTTTTTTAACAAAATTGCAATAAGCAGGGCATTGAGAAAAAAAGGCTTTTTTCCACAGGGAATAGAAATAGCCATAAAGCATTCCAGGGAATATTTAGCAAAACCGCAAAGCATTGCTTCAGCTGTTGGGCCGTTGTCAAAAATGCTTTCTCGTGGCAGGGCAGTATTTCTCAAAATAACCGAAGCCACCAATGGCTCTATTGTG
>JAFCFP010000009.1 GCA_017608575.1 Candidatus Iainarchaeum sp.
CCATAAAATGGGCACAAAGGATTTGGTTTTTGTGGAAGACAAGTTTTTAAGCAGGGGAGAAATTGCAAAAGTTGCATTGATTGCAAGAAATGCAACAATTAATTTTATAAAAAACAACGAGGTTTTCAAGAAAATTAAAACCGATTTACCAGAAAAAGCAATTGGAATACTGGAATGCATTAACCCAAATTGTATTACAAACAAAGAAAAAGACATTCAAACAATTTTCACCATTTCAAGAAATCCTGTTACAGCAAAATGTTTTTATTGTGAAAAAACAATGAACGAAGAGGAAATCGCGGCAAGAATTAAAGGGTAATTGAATGGACTCTGAATTTGATTTAGTGCTTGACAGTGCAGAGTTCTTTTTCAATGGAAAGGTTTACAAAAAATGCATTGGCTTAAAAGACGGAAAAATAACAAAAATAAAAGGCCTTTTAAAAGCAGAGAAAAGGATTCGTTGCTCTCGGAAATTTGTTTTACCTGGCTTGATTGATGTGCATGTTCACTTTCGAGTTCCAGGCCAAGAAAAAAAAGAAGACTGGCAACATGGCTCAAAGGCTGCTCTTTCAGGAGGCATTACAACTGTTTTGGATATGCCGAACAACAAGCCAAGCATTTGCACTGCTGTGGAATTGGAAAAAAAGCGCGCTATTGTGGAAAAAAAAGCAAGGGTTAATTTTGGATTGCATTTTGGTGTTTCCCCTAAACACCTTAACGAAATTGAAAAAGCAAAAAATTTTGCTGCACTAAAAGTATTCATGGGTTCTTCTACTGGTTCATTGCTTGTAGATAAGAGCATTGAACAAAAAAAAGCATTCTCTCTTGCAGCACAGCTAAAAAAAATTGCAATGGTGCATGCAGAAGATGAGGGAATAATCAGGAAAAATTTAATTAAAGCAAAAGAAAATAACAAAAACGATATCAGGTTTCATTCATTAATTCGATCAGTTGAAGCTGAAATAAAAGCAGTAAAGCAAGCAATTGCATTGCAGAAAGAATGTGGTAACAGGTTGCATGTGTGCCATGTTTCAAGCGCAAAAACTGTTGATTTGCTGAGAAAAGAAAAACTGGAAAATAAAAACATTTCTTGCGCTGTTACACCGCATCACTTGTTTTTAAGCGAACACGATGCAGTAAAACTTGGAAATTTTGCAAAAGTCAATCCATCCATTAAAAGCAAGGCAGACAGGCGGGCTTTGTGGAATGCGTTGTTGAATGGCACAATTGATTTAATTGCTTCTGATCACGCACCGCATTCTTTTGATGAAAAAAACACTGATTTTTTCAATGCACCAAGTGGTGTTCCAGGCATTGAAACAATGTTGCCTTTGTTGTTGAATGCAGTTAACAGCAAGCTATTGTCATTGAAAAAAGTTGTTGAATGCTGTTGCATTAATCCAGCTAAATTGTTTAAATTAAAAGGCAAGGGTAAAATTTTTGTTGGCATGGATGCTGACTTGGTTTTAGTGGATTTGAAGAAAGAGCACAAAATTGAAAAAGACAGGCTTTTCACCAAGTGTGGTTGGAGTCCCTTTGAAGGATGGAAACTAAAAGGCAGTGTTGATTCCACTTTTTTGAGTGGAGAATTAGTGTTTGATGGCGAGCAAGTAGTTAGCAATAAAAAGGGCTTGGAGTTACAGTTTTAAGTGGGTGTTTTTTTTGAATTCTGTTGAAATTGCAAAAATTCTTTTAAAAATTAAAGCTGTTACTTTAAGCCCAAATAAGCCCTATCGTTATGCTTCAGGAATTCTTTCACCGATTTACACTGATAACAGGCTTTTAATGGGTTATCCTGAAGAGCGTGCGAGAATAATTGATGCAATGGCTTCACTCATTGAAGAAAAAGGCATTAAAGTGGATGTTGTGGCTGGAACTGCTACAGCCGGAATACCGCATGCAGCCTGGCTTGCTGAAAAAATGCAAAAACCCATGGTTTATGTTAGAAGCAAGGAAAAAGAACATGGCAAAGAAAACAAAATTGAAGGCAGGATTGAAAAAGAATGGAATGCTATTGTAGTTGAAGACCTTATTAGCACTGGTGGAAGTTCTATTTCCACAGTGCAGGCACTGCGTTCAGCTGGTCTCACTGTAAAAGACATTGTTGCAATTTTCACCTATCAAATGCAGGCTTCATTGGAAAAATTTTCAACTGAAAGGGTTGCATTACATGCGTTGACTGATTTTTCCACAATGATTGAAACTGCAGTGAAAGAGAACTATATTTCAGAGGAAGAGAAAAGAATTGCACTGGAATGGAATAAAGACCCTCAAAACTGGGGTAAAAAAATGGGTTTTGAATGAGGTGAAAAAAGTGGAGTTTGTTGAATTGTTGAAAAAAGCAGCAGAAGAAAACAAAAGCATTGTTTGCATGGGAATTGACCCAGTGCTTGAAAGAATTCCAATCAAAGGCAAGCCGGTTGAGGATTCACTGGTTGAGTTTTATTCGCAGATAATTGATGCTGCTAAAAGCGAGAATGCTTTGCCTGGAGCATTCAAGCCAAATTATGCTTTTTTTGCACAATATGGTTTTCCTGGATTGCGCGCCCTGAAGAAAATAATTTCCCTCATTAAAGAAACAAGTGTTCCATTGATTTTGGATGTAAAAAGAGCTGATATTGGAAAAACAAGCAAGGCTTATGGTAAGGAAATTTTTGAATTCTGGGAGGCTGATTGTGCCACAATTCAACCTTACATGGGTTTTGATTCAGTGCAGCCATTTATTGAATGGAGTGAGCTAAAAGGAAAAGGCCTGTATTTTTTGAATAGGACTTCAAACAAAGGTGCAATGGATTTTCAGAACTTGAAAACAGAGACAGGCAATTCATTGTATTTGGAGGTTTCCGCAAAACTGGTTGAATGGGGTGCTAACAGCAATGGCAATGTTGGAGCAGTTGTTGGAGCCACTTCGTTGCAGGAATTAGAGAGCATTTGTTCTTTTTTTGTTAAAAATTCTTCTCTGCCAGTGCCATTGCTCATTCCAGGAGTTGGCGCTCAAGGCGGTTCTGCTTTGGAAGTGGTTGAAGTGTTGAAAAAAACAGGAATGCCATTAGAATTGCAACGCATTAATTCAAGCAGTGGAATAAATTATGCTTATGAAGAAGAGCATTCAGTGGATTTTGCTGGAGCAGCTGTTAAAGCAATAAAAAAATTAAATGCAGAGATTGGTTTTAAATGAAAAAAGCAATTGCTGTTTTAGGTTCAGCGGTTGGCTCGCCTGAAGAAAAAGAATTAATGCTGTGCCATGAATTGGGTAAAGAGATTGCAGAGCATGGCTTTATTTTGTTGACTGGTGCTTGTCCGGGTTTTCCATTAGAGGCAGCGCGTGGAGCAAAGCAAGCGAATGGCATTGTTGTGGGAATTTCCCCTGCGTTGAATTATGAAATGCATGTTCGGGAATGGAATTATCCCACAAAGGAATTTGATTCAATTTTGTTTCCCGGAATTGGAAAAGGGCGAAATTTGATTTTGGTTAGAAGCGCTGATGCTGTTGTTGTATTGGGTGGAAGAATGGGCACTTTGAATGAGTTCACTATTGCTTTTGAGGAAGGCAAGCTTATTGGAGTGCTTTCAGGAATCCGCGGCATTGGAGAACACTTAGAGCAAATAGTGCAATGGGCAAAAAAAGACACTGGCTCAAAAATAATCCGTTCTCCCAACGCAAAAGAATTGGTTGAATTGCTGGAAAAAGAAATCCATTGATTAAAACAATAGGTCTTTTGCTGTTAAGGCAATTATTTTTGCGAATTGTTCTAATTGCTTTAATTCAATGAATTCGTTGCTTTTGTGCATTTGATTGTTTCCAGGGCAAAAACCAATTGCATAAATTTTTCTTTTAACGAATTTTTTTGCAATGGTTGTGCCGCTTGAAGTGGTAATCCTTGGAGTTTTTTTTAGCACTTTGCGTGTATTTTTTTTAATGGATTTAATCAATGGGTGTGTTTGGCTTAAAATAAACGGTTCCTGTTTTTCAATTAGTTTGATTTTGAATTTTGCTTTTTTGTTTTTCTTTTCCGTTTTTCGAGCAATTGCTTTGATTTCCTTTAACAGCATTGCTGCTTTTTGTCCAGGCAAATAGCGAATGTCAATTTCGGTTGTGCATTTTGCTGGCACTGTATTAAAAGAGCTTCCCCCGTGAATTAATCCAATGTTGAGAGTTGGCTTGGAGAAATATTTCACTTTTTTGAATTTCATTTTCCATTTTTTTAACTCATTTAGGAAAGCATTCATGTTCCAAATAGCATTCACTCCCTTTTGGGGGGTTGAACCATGCGCTTGTTTTCCAATGGATTCAACAAGCACATGCATTATTCCTTTTTCGCCAATGGTTATTTCCTCCATTTTTGAACCAATGTCCGGAATGATTGCATAATCTGCTTTGAATTTTTTTTCTTTAAGCAAATAATCAGCTCCAAGTTTAGAGCCTGCTTCTTCATCTGCTGCAAACATTGCAATCAGCGAGCCATTCATTTCTTTTTCAAATTTTTTCAACACAGTTAAAACAAAAAGCGTTGCCGCCAGTGGTCCTTTGTCGTCTTCTGTGCCTCGACCGTACATTTTTTTGTTTTTCACCACGCCTTTGAATGGTGGAGTTTTCCAGTTTTCTCCAGCCGGCACCACATCTGAATGACAAGCAATGCACAGCCTTGGACTGCCTTTTCCAAGCTGTGCAATTATGTTGGTTCGGCCTTTTATTTTTTCGTATTTTGAGAACTTTATTCTGTGTTTTTTTAGTTCCCTGCAAATAATGCGTGCTGCGAGGAATTCGTTGCCAGGCGGGTTAACAGTGCGGGCAGCAATTAATTCTTTTAATAGCACGGGAATTCTTTTTTTGCCGGTTTCAATTGATTCAAGTAATTCTTTTTCTTTGAGCATTTTACCTGAATGATTTTTATCCGATACTTTTTTTAAACCAAAGCGCGTTATTGTTTACGTGGTGTAAAAATGAATAATGCCAAAGAGTTTGAGCATTACTCGCTTAATTTGAAAGTCAAAGTTATTCCAATTGTGGCGGGAAAATTTATTTCCATATTGCATGAAGACACCGCCAAAAAACTCGGCATTTTGCCATTGGATAGAGCTGAATTAGTGCACTGGGAAAAAAACAAGTCAATTGTTACCGTTGTTGACACTACTACTTCGATTATTAAAAGGGACGAAATCGGAATATTTGAGGATGTTAGAAAAAAACTAAAAGTAAATGAAGGGAAGAAACTACGGGTTTCAGGTGTTGGAACACCTGAAAGCCTTGAATTTGTAAAGAAAAAAATGCGTGGTGGGACTTTAAGCGAGCAGGAAATAAAAAAAATAGTTGAAGATTTTGGCGAAAACAAGTTGAGTGAAATTGAAGCAAGCGCTTTTATGACTTCGGTGTTCATTAATGGTTATACTTTGAATGAAACTGTTGCAATGGCTCGTGCTTTAACAGAGAACGGCATTACCATAAAGCTTGATGTTGAACCTGTAGTGGACAAGCATTCAATTGGGGGAATTAATGGCAGGGCAACAATGTTAATTGTGCCCATTGTTGCTGCTGGTGGATTGTTCATTCCAAAGACTTCTTCGCGTTCAATTACTTCAGCTGCCGGCACAGCGGATGCAATGGAGGTTCTTGCAAACGTTGAATTGAGCGCTGAACAAATAAAATCCATTACCGAAAAGCATGGAGGCGTAATTGCATGGGGTGGTTCACTGGATTTGGCACCAGTTGATGACAAAATAATCAAAATTGAGAGACCGCTTTCAATGGATCCGCGCGGGCAAGTGATTGCAAGTGTTTTGGCTAAAAAGGCATCTGTTGGATCAAAGTTTGTGGTTGTGGACATTCCCATTGGTCCTGGATTGAAGGTAGTGGACAGAGAAGAGGGAAAGGAATTGGCTGGATTGTTTATTAAGGTTGGAAGAAAGCTTGGAATGAAGGTTGAAGCGGTTTTGACTGATGGAAGCCAGCCAAGCGGTTCAGCGTTTGGTTCTGCCTTGGAGGCAAGGCATGTGCTGAGGATTCTTGAAGGAAAAGAGTTTGACTCGCTTGCCCAGAAAAGCTGTGAGCTTGCAGGGGTTTTGTTTGAATTGGTTGGCAGAAAAAAACAGGGAAAGGGTTGTGATTATGCAAAAAAACTTCTTGACTCAGGGCAGGCTTTGAAAAAGTTTAGGGAAATAATTAAAGCACAAGGAAAACGCATTGATAAAGCAAAGGATGTTCCAATGGCTCCGCATAAAATTGAAGTGCGCGCAAAAAAATCCGGCGAAATAAGTTTTATTGATGTGAAGAAAATGATTAATATTGCAAAGATTGCAGGCGCGCCTTCTGAAAAGCTTTCCGGTGTATTGCTTAACGTGGAAGTAGGTCAAAAGGTTGAAGCTGGAGATTTGCTTTTTGAAATTTTTGCTGAAAACAAGCGCAAGCTTGAATTGGCTGAAAAATATGCTTTGAGTGTTAAGGCAGTGCAATTGGAAAAAATAATACTTGAAAGGTTTATTTGAGTAATGAATTGAACAATTCAACCAGTTCTTCAATGCTTAAAAGCATTACTTTTGTTTTTCCGTTTTTTAATTCGTGGATTTTTGAATCGAATTCTTTTTTTTCAAGTTCAAGTTCTTTTTTAATGCTTGGAAATGCATTGTGTAATGCATTTGAGAGGTTTTTGTTTTTGTATCTAAATAATTGTTCAATGAATTTTTCGAATTTTTCTTCGTCTTTTGCGCGTTTTTCGCGCTTTATGCGTTTCATTCTCAGAATAATGGAATCGCTTTTTGGTTTTGGAAAAAACGAGTTCGGCTTTAAGCGTTTTAATGGTTTTAGGTTGAAATGGTATTGTGTTAAAACGCTTAATGCATTGAATTCGGAGAACCCTGGCTGGGCAATAAGTTTTTCAACAAATTCTGCTTGGAACACCAGAATGCCAAGTGAAAATTTTTCACGCAATAATTTGAGGATTATTTTTTTGCTTAAATTGTATGGCGGGAATGCAACAACTTTGTTGAATTCTGGGAGTTTTGTGTGCAAAAAATCCGCGTTTAATATTAAAAGATTTTTTTGTGGGAGTTCTTTTTGAAGTAATTCGCAGAATCCTTTTTCTATTTCCACTGCAATTACTTTGCTGTGTTTTTGGAGTTCTCTTGTTAGGAAGCCTGTTCCAGCGCCTATTTCAAGAACAGTGTCTTCTTGTTTTAGGTTTGATTCGCGTAGAATTCTTTCAATTGCTTTTTCATTGATTATGAAATTTTGACCGAATTTTTTTGAGGGCTTAAAGCGGTATTTTACCATTAAATTGTTTAATTCAACGAACAAGCTCATGGAATCATTTCCTTTTAATAGCGCTTGAATGGCTGCCTTTCTTTTTTGGGTGGTCTTGCAAAAAGATAGTGTTTTAAGTCGGTTTCCTGCAATTCCATTATTATTCTTTTAATTATTGCATTTTTTGGGTTTGGAAGCAAGGGAACCCTTTTGGCGAGGTCTTCAAAGGAAGTGAATTTTGCTGTTTCTCTTTTTTCAATTATGTCCTGCATGTGTTTTTTTCCAAGACCCGGCAGTAATTCGAGCTGGTGTCTTCTAATGGTGATTGGCCCTGCTTCGTTGTAGAATTTTAGGAATTTTTCGCTGTTTTCTTCCACTATTTTTTTAACAGCGTTTTCGAGTTCTGTTTGGGCAGCGGATGTTAATTCTGCATAATTGATTCTTTTTTTAATGAATAGCACTTTGTCTCTTTCTTCTTTTCCAATATACACTCTCTCCATTGCTTTGAGTTCTCCTTTTGGAACTACTTCAAGCAATGTGAAATATTTTTCGCCGACTAATTGAGCAATTGGTTCTTCTTTAAAGGAGGTGCTCTTTCCTTTAGGCAAATAGTCCAGTACGAGTGCATAGTCCTCTACGAGCATTTCTTTTTTTTCTTTTTCGTTTTCCATGTGAGCCCCCTTTTATTGGAAAAAAATATTTTTTTATTTTTCTTTTGGCTTGAATTTTTTAATCAATTCAAGCGCTGCTTTTAGGTCTTCTTCGCTGACTTCGTCTTTTTTTCCTGGAATTATTTTTATTACTTCTTCCTTTGTTGGCATTAAGTCAACGAGTTTTATTGCCAGTTCTTCGGGAAGTGTTTCTAATTTTTTTAATTCTTCTAACAATTTTTGCGTTTTTGCTTTGGGGAGTTTTGTGAAAGTGCTTGCGTACTTGAGTGTCAGATCCTGTTCGTAAGTAAGGTCTTTTTCTTTTTTCCTTTCCTTTAGCAATTCTTTTACTTCCTGCATTGTAATTGGTTTTTCTTCTAATGTTTTCTCCCCAATCATTTTTTTTCAACTCCTTTTAATTCCATTAAATGAGCAGCTCCGGCAATAATGGTTTTTTTCATTTTGCCGTTTTTTATTTCCACTTCAAAACAATTGCCTCGCTTTCCAGTTATTCTTCCGGTTTTTCCCTGGAATAATGCAGCGGGCATTCCTTTGTGGATGGAACTATCAATATTGACTCTTACTGTTTGGTTTTCTTTCAATTCAGTGAAGAGTTTTGTTATTCCTTTTTTTGTGTGCTTTCTTTTCATTAAATGTCTTGTTTTTCCTCTTTTTCCTTTTGCTTTTTTGTTGGTCATTTTCTGCCTCCAAAGCTTCCACTATTCAAATCAAGAGAATAATATTAATTTCTCAAAGGAAAAATATTTAAAGGGCTTTTCTTTGCTTTTTGGCTTTCAGCTGTTGTTATGCATTTAACTGAAAAAAAAGCCTTTTTTTAAATACCTTTAAAAACCTTTTCGGTGCCTTTTATAAATCATTTAAAAGGGGTTTTCTCCTGTAAAATGGCTCGCGGGGTTTTTGGTGTGAAATATACTATTGTTAATTTGGTTGCTTCGGCTAATTTGAGGGGAACGCTTGATTTATATAATTTGGCGATGAGCATTCCCAATATTGAATATGAACCAGAACAGTTTCCAGGAGCAATATTGAAACTGAAAGAGCCAAAGGTTTCAATGCTTTTGTTCAAGAACGGCAAAGTGATTTGCAGTGGAGCTGATAATGAAAAGGAAATTGCGGCAGGCATTCGCAAGGCATCCAAATTAGTGCACGAAATTCAAAAGGAAATAAAGCCATTAAAGCGTGTCACTTACACTGTTGTTAACTTGGTTGCAACAGCTGCATTGAATCAGACCGTTGACTTGTTCCAAGCTGCATTGAAGCTTGACAACGTTGAATATGAACCAGAACAGTTTCCTGGTGCAATTGTCAGGATTATGGATCCAAAATTAACCCTTTTGCTTTTCAAGAACGGCAAAATTATTTGCGCTGGCGCTAAAACCGAGGCATTGCTTAAAAAAGGCCTCAACAAAGCAGCGAGAATGATTAAAGCAATAAATCCAAAGCAAAAAAAGACAGCATCCAAAAAGCCAGCTAAAAAGAAAAAAAGAAAGTAATCAAGGCAAAGATTCTCAACAGAAAACAGCAAAGTAATTCCTTTTTATTTCTTTCCTTTTCTATTTTTTATGATTAGCGGCCATACCGCAGGGGAAACACCCGTTCCCATCCCGAACACGGAAGTTAAGACCTGTGGGGTATGGGTTCGCACTGCTCTGCGAGTGGAGCGGCCCGAAAGCTGCTAATCACTTTCCTGTTTTTTCTTTGTTTAAACAGTTTAACTTTTAAATATTGCCTGCGTATTTGATTTGGTTTTTATGGCAAAAAGACATAGATATAAGCAAAAGAAACGCGGGATTTACTTAATTTCTGAAGATTATAGAGCGGTTCCATTGGAAAAGCAGGGAGCTGCATTGGCAAGGGCTTTTGGTGAGGGGCCAAGCATTCCTGTCAGAAAAATTTTGCTTGGAAAGTCGACTTCTGCAGCATTTTCCAATCTTAGGGCAATGCAGCGGAGTGGGGTTGAAAAGGAAAAAATTATTGCAGCTTTGAAGCAGCATATTAAAGAGCTGAGAAGAATTTATGAAATGGAAAGTGGAGCCCTGAGGTCCCGGCTCAATTATCATATTTTGCTTTTTGAAGAGGAGTTAAGGCGCATTGACCCCAAAGCTGTAAGATCAAAACATCTTAATTTTAAGCAGAGGATTTATGCCATGTCAAAGGAAAGGGGCAAAAGTGCAGCGCTTTCAACCGAAATTGGAATTTTTGCAGACCACGCTGCAAGGCAAGCTTTTTTTTTATACATGGAGGGGCAGCCATCAAGGGCTTTTAGTGCTCCTGTTGATGAAGCAATTGCTTTTTTGAAAGGGTTAAGAAAAATGGAGTTCCCTGGCTTGACCAAATCGGTGCAAAGAAAGATTGACGAAACATTATCATTTCTTGAGAAAAGAACTTCTCCAGTGTATGTGAGGGAAAGAGTGGAAGCGATTAGGCGTAACAGGCTTAAGGCAATGGAGCAAATAGGGAAAGCAAATTCCCTTCGCGAATTGCGAAGGATTGAAAGAGAAGTTCTTGAAATGGGATTTGATGATAAAATTGATAATGCCACTATGCATAGATTGATAAAAAAACTTGACGAAAAAAGGGAGAAAATTTCTAAGGCAATTGTTGGAAAAGTTAAACCAGTTGAAAGGGAGAGGGCAAAGGTTAAGGCGCCAAGGTTTGAGAGAAGGGATGGCTATGTTTGGATTGGCGGGCAGTGGATTCCAAAATACACTCTTGAGAATTTTTTGAGGGGAAAGCGGGGTAAAAGGCTTTTTGATGCGCTTGAATTATTTGAACCCAAAAAAAGGGGTCGCAGGAAAAAGCCTTCGGCTCTCGGGCAAAGAGCTGTTAAAGAGTATAAGGCAGCAAGGGAGCGTTATAAGGAAAAATATGGGGTTTACCCAAGTCCGAGAGTGTTGTTGGAGTTTATGGAGAGAGAGGGAAAGCCCATTGACTGATTCAGCTGAAGGATTCAGCCAAAGATTGGAAGAATGCCTGATTCAGCCAAAATGTAGAGCACGTAAATTATTATGAGCACGAATCCTTCCCTTGTGTCGATTTTTCCTTTCTTGGAGAAAAGGAACCAAACAGCAAATATTGTAATGAAAAGGAATGGAACAATGCTGGCGAGTGAGGAAACGTTTATTTGCCTTGGATTTAACAGTGAGGTAATGCCGAGTACGAGGGTAATGTTTGTAACCGCCGAACCAAACAAGTCACCCATTGCTAATGCGTATTGTTTTTTTCTTATTGCGCGCAGTTCAACTGTCAGTTCTGGCAGTGAAGTGCTTAACGCAACTGCAGTGGCGCCAATTACTGCTGGTGGCACCAATAACCAGTAGGCAATTGTAATCGCTGATTCAACAAGAAAGTGAGCAGATGCAAGCAGTATGGCAATTCCTGTAATTAGTTTTATTGCAGCAAGCCAGCTTTTTGATTGAGTTGAACCATTGAATATTGATTTGCTTATTTTTCCACGCTTATAGAGCCTGTGCAAGAGGAATGCAAAAAGAGATAAGAGAATTATTCCATGGCCAATGGAAAGAGTGGAAGTGAAGAATATTAACACTGTGACAATGGATGTAATGAACAGTAATTCGATTAGGCCTTCGAATTCTTTCTTTTTTATTACAATTTTGCCTCCAATTATTGCACAGATTCCGAGAATGAGTGTTAAATCGGAAAGATTAGAGCCAAGCACTGTTCCAACAGATAACGCTGGTACATTATTGATTCCTGAAAAAATTGCAACGCTTAATTCTGGTAATGAAGTTGAAACAGAAACAAGTATGAAGCCTATTGCAAAAGTGGAAATTCCAAAAAGCCGTGAAAGCATTACACTGTTTTTAATGACAAGTTCACTGCTTTTTACAAGGAAAAAAGCGCTTACAATGAATGAAACCAAGGCAAGTGAAATCTCCAAAACCATATAAATAGTGATTCATTGGATAATAAATACTTTTTTGTGAAAGCAAAGCGCATTAAAAAGCGTGAAAATTGTTTCACCTATCGGTTTTTAAATTTATGTGAAT
The DNA here is from genome assembly GCA_017608575.1 of Candidatus Iainarchaeum sp. GTDB lineage: Archaea > Iainarchaeota > Iainarchaeia > Iainarchaeales > DTGL01 > JAFCFP01. The sequence continues at coordinate 11,919 of JAFCFP010000009.1, forward strand.
ATTATTTCACGTATGGTTCCTGTTGATAGATGCTTTTCGGTATTGGGCAACCCATTGCGGTTGAAAATAATTGCCGAGCTTAAAAAAAACCCAATGAGTGTTTCAGAGCTTGCAAGCAAGCTCAAAGAAGAGCGCAGCAATGTTTCTCACTCGCTTGCTTTGCTTAAAAGATGCAATTTTGTGAAAGTGGAAAAAAATGGACGCAAAAGTGTTTATTCACTGAGCAATTGCATTGTAAATGATTTGAAAATGCGTGGAACGCTTATTGAAATAATGGAAATGCACATTAAACAGCACTGCGGGAGCAAATGTATTGAGGGTTTAAAATGAAGGTTTACTTGGATAATGCTGCAACAACCCCAGTGCGTAAAGAAGTGGTTGAAGCAATGCAACCCTTTTTTTCTGAAAAATTCGGAAATGCTTCATCCCTTCATTCTTTTGGCGTAGAGGCACGCAATGAACTTGAAAAAGCACGTGAAAAAACTGCATCCATTCTTAAAGTGAAGCCAAGCGAAATAATTTTCACTTCAGGCGCAACCGAAGCGGACAATTTTTCCTTAAAGGGCACAGCGCTTGTTGCACGCAAAGAAGGTAAAAAGCATTTGATAACAACAGCAATTGAGCACCACGCTGTCCTGCATTCAATGCAATGGCTTGAAACACAAGGCTTTGATGTAACCTACTTACCTGTTGATGAGTTCGGGCTTGTTGATGTGGAACAAGTAAGTGAAGCAATAAGAAAGGACACTTTTCTTGTATCAGTAATGGCTGCAAACAATGAAATTGGAACAATTGAACCGTTTGAAGAAATTGCCAAAATATGCAGTGAACGCAATGTTTTGTTTCACACTGATGCAGTGCAAGCAATTGGAAAAATCCCAATGGATTTAAAGGATATTGATTTGCTTTCACTGTCAGCGCACAAAATTTATGGCCCAAAAGGCTCGGGTGTTCTGGTTGTAAAGGAAAATGTGCAGATTGAACCATTGATTCATGGCGGTGGCCATGAATTCGGAAAAAGAAGTGGCACTGAAAATGTTGCCAGTGCTGTTGGGCTTGCAAAGGCTTTGGAGTTGGCTGAAAAAGAACGCGAGTCCGAAGCAAAAAGGCAAACCGCTTTAAGGGATAAATTGATTGATGGAGTTCTGCAAATTCCAAACACAAGGCTTAATGGCCATCCAACAAAAAGGCTTTTCAATAACGCGAATTTTTCTTTCAGTTTTATTGAAGGCGAGTCACTTATATTGCGCTTGAATGAAAAAGGCATTGCTGCTTCCACTGGTTCAGCGTGTTCTTCTCCTAATTTGAAGCCAAGCCATGTACTGCTCGCCCTGGGTTTAAAGCCAAGCGAAGCGCATGGCTCATTGCGTCTTTCACTTGGCAGGAACAACACTGAAGAAGAAATTGATTATGTGTTGGAAGTGCTGCCTCTCGTTGTTGAATCACTGAGGAAAATAAGCCCTTTTGCTGGACAGTGAGGTGTTTTTTTTGATATATGGAGAAAAAGTCAGAGAGCATTTTTTGAAGCCACATAACATGGGAAAAATGGAGCACCCTGATGGTGTTGGAAAAGTCGGCAATATTGTGTGCGGTGATGTAATGTGGCTTTACATTAAGGTGGGCAAAAACAGCAAAGGCCAGAGAATAATTTCTGACATTAAATGGCAGACGTTTGGCTGTGCAGCGGCAATTGCAACCTCTTCCGCTGTAACTGATTTGGCCAAAGGCAAAACATTAGAGGAAGCGCTTGAAATTTCAAACAAAAAAGTAGTTGACTCGCTTGGCGGATTGCCACCCGTGAAAATTCATTGCTCTGTTCTTGCAGAGGATGCATTGGGTGAAGCAATTTATGATTATTTGAAAAAAAACAATTTGCGCATTCCAAAAAAACTGCAAGAAAGGCATGAGAAAATTATTGCTGACATTAAGGAGATCGAGGAGAGATACAAGGAATTCCTGCAGAGGGAAGAAACCAGCGGGAAAAAACAGAGCAGAGAGCCCGGTTTTTGAATGAAAAAGAAAGAGCATAAAGGCAGGGAAACAGTTAAGTTTAAATATGTAATTAATTATATAATTAATTTGATGATTGTATGCCACAGGTTGTTTTATCTTTAGAGCAAAAATATGACGATAAGCTGAGAAGGCTGGCGAACACATTGTATGGCGGTAGAAAAGGCGCAATGTCTGAGGTTGTCGAAGCAGGGATTGAGATGCTTGAGAGGAAAATAAAGAGGGATAAAGCGTATAAAAAACTGCTGTTGCTGTCCTCAAAGAGCAGAGCGCTTGGCATGGGCAAATTTGAGCGGGAAGAGGCTTATGGGCGATAGGGCATTGGTTGATACAAACATTTTGGTTTACCTGATTGACAAAACAGATGAAAAAAGGCACAGGAAAGCAAAGGAATGGTTCAAATCAATAAAGGGCCAAGAAAACCTTTTTGTTTCGGCTCAAAACCTCAGGGAGTTCTCAAGCATCGCGTTGAAAAAATCCAGTTTGCATGTAAATGAAATAAACAAAATATTGCGGCTGTTTGCAGATGCTTTTGATTTGATTTCCGATAACTTTGAAGACATAATCAAGGCAAACAACAAAATTGAAAAAACTAGAAAAAATTTTTGGGATGCACTGATTGCCGCAACAATGCAAAGGCATTTCATAAGTGTTATTTTAACAGAGAACACAAAAGATTTCAAAAAAATTAAGGGCATAAAAGCAATAAACCCCTTGGAGCAGCATTCCCAGCGAACCCATTGAGCAATGCGCGTTACTTTTTAATTCATTTGCTCTCCTATTTTTAGGTAAATTTTCTTTTATTCCACTGTGATTTTAATGGATAAGCCAAAGCACTCAATGGAAAAAATCCTTTCTTTTGCCAAAAATTTCAAGATTGGAAAAAAAGAATTGTTTTTTTTGTTTCTTGTGTTTTTGCTGGGTTTTGGAATTCGAGCTCAAAACATTCAACCAAATTACGAGTACTTTTTTGGCTTTGATTCATACTATCACGCAAGAATGACTTCTTATGTGATTCAAAATGGCGACATTCCTGCAAAGGACCCACTGGCTTACTATCAATTGGGTTATTCGGATTTGCCTTCAACGGGTTCTTTCTTTTGGTATTTTTGTGCTTTGATTTACAAAATTGGAACGCTTGGAGCGCCATACAATAAAGAAACATGGATTTTTTTCGTCAAGGTTTTGCCGGCTTTGTTTGGAGCATTGACAGCTGTTGCAATGTATTTTTTTGGAAAAGAGCTTTATGGAAAAAAAGCAGGGTATGCAACAGCAATAATTGCAGCAGTAGTGCCAAGCTTTGTTTACAGGACAATGGCTGGATTCTTTGAAGAGGACTCTCTGGGTTTTTTGTGGATGGCTATTGGTTTTGTGTTTTTCCTGCGGGCATTAAAGGAATTCAAATTTAGCATCAAATCTTTGTTGAATGCCTTTCTTGCTGGAACCTTTTTTGGAATAATGGCTTTCACTTGGGGTTTTTATTTGATTGTGCCAGTGGTAATTGCTTTTTCGTTTCCCTTCATATTATTGAATTTGTGGGGTAAAAAAGAGCCAAAGGAAGTGCTTGCTTTTTTGGGAAACTTTGCAGTAACTGCAATAATCTTTTCCATTTTCACTTATTTTAAAGACGGCATGGACTGGCTTTACAAGGGTTCTGCTTATATAATAAATTCAATGCCTTTTAATTTTGGAACCAGCAACATTACAGCGATGGGAATTGCAATTATTGCGATTTTTGCCCTTTTAATATTTGGAATTTTTCTTTTCCTCTTGTTTTCCAGCAAAAAACAAAAACATTCAAAGAAAAGCAACATTTTCAGGTTTGTTTCAACTTGCCTGCTTTATGTTGCATTGTTTTTGCTTATTATTGCATTAATTGACCCACAGTTCACAAACCCTGCAACAGGCAAAAAGGAGGGAATTTTTACTTCAAAATTCAAAGGTCAAGGCGTTTTGGGTTCAACTATTGGCGAAGAAAGCCTGGGTCACCCGACTTTTGGCTATAAATACAATGCCCTTATAATTTTTCCAATCATTGTGCTTATTGCAATGCCTTTATGGCTTTATTACAGCAAAAAGGATTTTTTCGGACCACTGCTTTTCTGGTGGGTTTGGATTACACTGGTAATGGCTTGGTATAAATTGAAATTCACTTATGTGTTTGGATTGCCGATTGCTCTTTCAGCTGGATTTGTTTCAATGGCTGTATTCTATTATTTCCGTGACAAAAAACTGCTTGAAACAAAAATTGTAATAGTTGCCCTTGCATTCCTTTTACTCACTGGCATTGGAGCTGGTTCTTATTTTGTAACAAAAAGACCGCCAAGCATTGAAACCAATCCTGACTGGAAAAATGCAATGCACTGGCTCAAAGACAACACGCCTGAAAATGCAAAGCTTTTCAATTGGTGGAGTTATGGTCACTGGCTTGCATTTGTTTCAGAGCGACAGGTTTCAGTTGACAACAGGAACTGGAGCCTTAAAAGCGATTCGGATTATGCAAGATTTATTATTTCCAATGACTTGAACGAAGCATTATCAATAATAAAAAGCTACCATTCAGATTACGTTGTAATTGAAGCCTCTGATCTTGGAGGGCAAGCGGCAATGCTTATTTATGCAAGACTGAATCCGCATTACAGTCCAGTTGTACCGGAAAACAGGTCTTATTTTTTCACCCTTGACTTTGGGCGTGGATTGCAGTTTGTGCCCGGCTTTTTGCAATTGCCTTGCAATAAAACCGGAAAGAATTACAATTGTCAGGGATTGCGGTTTAGTGAAGAACAAATGCGTTCCTTTCAAACAGGCTGGCATGCTGAACCTAATTTTACGCTTGACAGCGATGATGTTGCTATAATATATGCTTCGCCTGATTTTTCGCATTTATGGGTTTTTTCTCCCGGTTCAAATAATTCAATGATTGCAAGGCTTTGGATGAATGATCCAAAAGTATTGGAATATTTTGAACCAGTTTACGGCAATAAAACCGTTAAGATTTTTAAAGTAAAGGAGAGCGTTTTCGAATCAAAGGGATAAAAAATGCTCGTTTTTGTAGCGCTTTTGATTTTTATTGCTTCCTTTATTTTGACTTTTTTAATTGTGCCATTTATTGCGGATAGAATGAAGCAACGAGGTCTTGTCAGTATTGATTTGAACAAGTATGACAAGAGAAAAATTCCCGAAATGGGTGGCATTGGATTATGGTTTGGTTTTTCTTTCAGTGTAATGCTTGCAATTTTTGTTTTCTCTTACTTGCACTGGATTGAATTAAACCTCACAGTGCTTTTGGCTGGCTTGACTACAATGATTATTGTGGGTTTTTTGGGATTGGTTGATGACTTAATTGGCTGGAAGAATGGCTTGAAGCAATGGCAGCATGCATTGATTCCTATTTTTGCAGCGCTTCCATTAATGGCAATAAAAATTGACAATCCCCCAATAATGCTGCCCTTGCTTGGCAGACTACCAGTGCAATTTTTTATTCCATTGATTGGCAGTGTTAGCTTTGGTGTTTTTTACTCGCTTGTATTAGTGCCAGTTGGCGTAACAGGTGCAAGCAATGCAACAAACATGCTGGCTGGTTTTAATGGACTGGAAGCAGGGCTTGGGGCATTGATTGTTGCAACAATGCTTTCAATTCTGTTTTTAACCGGCAACAGCGAAGGAATAATTATTGCTTCTGCGCTTTTAGGCGCATTGATTGCTTTTTTATGGTTTAACTGGTTTCCTGCAAGGGTTTTTGGTGGAGACACGCTTACATTAATGACTGGTGCTGGAATTGCAACAATTTCAATAATTGGAAATATTGAAAAAATCGGTGTAATGTTAATGTTTCTTTACTTTGTTGAATTGGTGTTTAAAGCAAAAAGCAGGTTTAAGGCTGAATGCTTTGGCATTCCAACAAAAAGCGGTACTTTAAAACCGCGCCCTGAAGGTGGTTCGCTTACGCATTGGATAATGCGGCGCGGTTCTTTCACCGAAAAACAGGTTGTATTAATTATTCTTTCAATGCAGGCAATTGTTTGCATTAGCGTTTTTTCTCTTTCGTTTTTTAAAATGATTATTATTTGAAGGTGTTTTTTTGAAGGTGTGCCTTACTTGTTCTGCTGGCGGGCATTTGACCGAATTACTGCAATTGGAAAACGCTTGGAAAAAGCATGAGCATTTCTGGGTTTCAGACAATAGAGCGAATGCAATTGAGTTAGGCAAAAGAGTGAAAATGTATTATGTTGTTGTGCCTCGAAGAAACCCATTAAAGCTTTTGGTGAATTTTTTTCAGGCTTTTTGGATTTTTTTAAAGGAAAAACCCGATGTACTTATTAGCACTGGCGCTGATGTTTCAATTCCATTGCTTTTGATTTCCAAGTTGTTTTTTAAAAAAATTGTATTCATTGAATCCTTTTGCAGGGTTAAATCGCCTTCACTGAGTGGAAAAATAATGTATCCATTGGCTGACTTGTTTTTGGTTCAATGGCCTGAGAACTTGGAATTTTTTCCAAAAGCAGAGTTTGCTGGAAGCGTGTTTTAATGAAGCCAAAAATTTTTGTATCGGTTGGAACGCATCCACAGCCTTTTGACAGATTGTTAAAGGCATTGGATGAATTGCTTGGATCAGGCAAAATAAAAGCAGAGGTTTTTGCCCAAAGTGGTTCAAGCACTTTCAAGCCAAAGCATTTTAAGGCAAAGCCGTTTCTTTCACAAAAAGAATATGATGAATGGATGCATAATGCAAGCGTTGTGGTGGCGCATGGCGGCGCTGGCACAATAATTAATGCATTGCTTTTGGGAAAACCAGTGGTTGTTGTTCCGAGGCTCAAGCGCTTTGGAGAGCACACAAACGACCACCAACTGGATTTGGCGAAAGCATTAGCTAAAAGAAAAAAAGCCCTTTATGTGAAGGACATTTCAAAATTGGATAGCGTAATAAAAGAGGCATTTAATTTCAAGCCCGCAAGCGGTTCTGACAGAAAAAAACTTGAAAAAAGAATCAGTGATTTTTTGCTTTCCCTTCAATGAGTTCATTGTAGGCTTTTTCAAATTCTGTTGCAATTTTTTCAATTGAATATTTTTTTACTGCAAGAGCGCGGGCTTTTTGTGCTTTTTTCTTTCTCAGTTTTGGGTTTTTGATTAATTTGAGTACGGCTTTTTCAATTGCTTTTGCGCTGAAAGGTTTTACCAGCAGAGCTGAATCTTCCACTACATTTTTTATTTCACCTATGTTTGTGGCAACAATTGCATTACCACAAGCCATTGAGTCAAGCAATGACATGCTGGCTGTTGCCTCGAATGTGAATGAATGCACCATTATTTCCGCGCTGTTGTAGACTCGTGGAGTTTTTTCATACGCTACGTTATCCAAAAAGAAAACATTTTTTTGCAGTTTCAGTTTTTGTACGAGTGCTTTTAATTGCTTTTTGCCTGGACCGTTTCCAAATACCAAGTAATTGAATTCAGGGTGTTTTTTTATTATTCCTTTCATTGCTTTTATTATTAATTCAATGCCTTTTGTGTTTGTTGAATGTAATGGTTTTAGGGAGATTATTAAATGCTTGCCGTATTTTTCAATGAGTTCTTTTGCTGGTTTTTGGGGGGAAAATTTTTTTGTGTCAACGCCGTTGGGAATCATTTTGATTTTTTCAAGCGGAATGCCCCATTTTTTTAAATAATTGTCAATGTTGTATTGGCTCATTGAAACAAGCAGGTCAAAATCTGTGTGTTTCAAAAAAAGCCTGTTTAAATGGAACAAAAGGAAAGTGTTAATGCTTTCGCTTTTTTGGCTTAAGTATTCAATGCCGACTAACAATGGCACTCCAAGTGAGTGTTTTATTTTTTTTCCAATCAATGCAGGAAACACATCGTTTTGTGCGTGCACTATGTCTGGCTTGAATTCTTTGGCGAGTTTTACCGCTTTTGCTGCATTTAACACGTATTCAAATTTGTGCAATGCGTGGTGTCCAAGGATTGGACTGAAATGAATTTTGAGCCCTTTTGGGTTTTTTTTTGGAATCCTGCCCTGTGGTGCAAACACGAGTATTTCATGACCTCTTTTCAGCAATTCGTTGAGCAAATTAGCGCAATAAATTTCTCCACCGCCGCCTTTTGGTTCAAGGTTGAATGTGTGCGTTATGTAAAAAATTTTCATAATTCAAAAATTGAACCAAACCTTTTTTAAACAATATAAAACACAATTTAATAGCTTTTTTTGGGTGAGGGCATGGATTTGATTGAAGGAGTCAGAGTAAAGCAATTGAAACGCATTAAAGACAAGCGAGGTTTTTTAATGGAAATAATGAGAAAGGACTGGCCTGAATTCAAGGAATTTGGACAAGTGTATTTGACTTGCTGCAAACCACAATGGGTTAAAGCGTGGCATTTTCACAGAAAGCAAACTGACTCGCTTGTAGTAGTAAAAGGAAAAGCAAAAATTGTATTGTTTGATTCAAGAAAAGATTCGCCAACGCATGGAAAAATAAATGAATTCATTGTTTCAGAGAACAACCCGGTGTTGATTCAAGTGCCGCCACTGGTAATGCATGGCTTTACTGCATTAGGCAAAGAGGAAACATATATTGTGAATGTTCCCAACAGGCTTTATAATTATTCCAATCCGGATGAATTGCGCGAGCCATTTGATTCAGGCAAAGTGCCCTATAATTGGGGCAAAGTGAAAGGCGGTGGCTGAATGGCTTATGATAGAATTCTTGTAACAGGCGGCTGCGGTTTTATTGGAAGCAATTTTATTCGCTTTATGCTTGAAAAGTATTCTGGCTTGAAAATAACAAACCTTGACAAGCTTTCATATGCTGGCAGAAAAGAGAATTTGCGGGACATTGAAAGAAACAGGCGTTATAATTTTGTTAAAGGAGATATTTGCAGTAGGCGGTTGTTGAAGAAATGGGTTCCATTGAATGACATTGTTATTAATTTTGCCGCTGAATCCCATGTTGACCGCTCTATTGTGGATTCATCGCCTTTCATTCATTCAAATGTTTTGGGAGTGCAACGCTTGCTGGACGAATGCATGCGTTCTGGAACAGAGTTTATCCAGATTTCCACTGATGAAGTGTATGGCAGTATTTCGCGGGGGTCATTCAAAGAGGATGCAAAACTTAATCCCTCTTCGCCTTATTCTGCTTCAAAGGCAGCAGCTGAACTGTTATGCAATGCTTTTTATGTAACGCATGATTTGCCTGTTTCAATTACGCGTTCGTCCAATAATTTTGGTCCATTTCAGTTCCCTGAAAAATTTATTCCAGTGGTAATACTGAATGCCAAGAGAAACCAAAAAGTGCCAATTTATGGAAACGGCAAAAACATGAGGGACTGGCTTTATGTGTTGGATAATTGCGAAGCAATTGATGTAGTGCTCAGGAAAGGCAACAGGAAATGTGGTATTTACAATATTGGTATGGGCACTGAGAAAAGAAACATTGACTTGGCGAAAGCAATCCTCAGAATTATGGGCAAGCCATTGTCGTTGATTAAATTCGTTGAAGACAGAAAAGGGCATGACTGGAGGTATTCAATTGATTCAACCAAAATAAGAAAGCTTGGCTGGAAGCCAAGGCATTCCTTTGATTCTGCTTTAAGGGAAACAGTTAACTGGTATCTTTCAAATGAATGGTGGTGGAAAAAACTTGTCTGACATATTGCTTGTTGGAAAGGGCTTTCTTGGCCAAAAAATTTATTCTCTTTACTGCAATGACTACAAAATAAAAACAGCCGGCATAACAGAGGGAAATGATTTTTTTTTAGACATTACCAATCCAGAGCAATGCCTTAAAGTGATAAGGAAAGCCAATCCCTTGGCAATAGTTCTCACTGCTTCTCTTTCGGGAGTGGATTACTGTGAAAAGCATTCAAGGGAAGCATTCGCTGTCAACGCTGTTGGGCCAAAAAACATTGTTAATGCTGTGAGGGAATTCAATCCAGCAATAAAACTTGTTTTTTTTTCCACTGACTATGTGTTTGACGGCCAAAAAGGAAACTATGACGAGAATGACATGCCGAACCCGCTTGGAGTTTATGCTAAATCAAAATTAAAAGGCGAACGCGAGTCAATGAAAGCAGATGATTTTTTAATCCTAAGGCTTTCAACGCTTTATGGTTTTAATTCCCCAAAAGACAAGCAGACTTTTACGAGAATGATTATTGAAAATCTTTCAATTGGAGAAAAAGTGTTTGCTTCAAAACAAATTACTTCGCCTACTTTTATTGATGACGCAGCAAAAGCAACAATTAAGCTCATTGAAAAAAAGGAATGCGGCATTTTTCATGTAGCTGGACCAAAGGCTTTTTCCAGAGGTGATTGGGCTCGCAAGGTTGCATGGGCTTTTGGATTAAATGAATCGCTCATTGAAGAGGTTGAATCAGTGCCAGGGCAAATTGCACCAAGGCCAAAAAACTCTTCACTCAATATTGGCAAATTGCTTGAGACAGGGATTAAAATGCATTCAAGCACTGAGTCATTGCTTTTAATGAAAGAACAAATGGAAAAGGAGGGAGTGATTTGAAGGGAGTTATTCTTGCAGGTGGCACTGGTTCGCGGTTAATGCCTTTGACAAAGGTCACAAACAAGCATTTACTGCCTGTTTACAAAAAGCCAATGATTTATTATCCAATTGAAAAACTTGTTGAAATGGGTGTTAGTGAAATATTCCTTGTATGTGGAAAAGAGCACGTTGGAGACTTTGTTAAACTCCTTGGCTCTGGAAAGGAATTCGGTGTAAACTTTACTTATGAAATACAGGAAACAGCTTCAGGCATTGCTGATGCTTTGCGTTTGGCTGAGGATTTTGTTGATGGAGAAAAATTTGCCGTTATTCTTGGAGACAACATTTTTGAGGACTCGTTTAAGGGAGAATTGGAAAAATTCTGCAATGGAAAAGAAGAGGCAAGAATTTTTTTAAAAGAGGTTCCTGACGCGCACCGTTTTGGGGTTGCAGAGCTCAATGGTGACATTGTTTTGGGTATTGAAGAAAAGCCGGCAAAACCAAAAAGTTCTTTTGCTGTTACCGGTCTTTACATGTATGATGGCAGCAAAGTGTTTGATGTAATTGCCGGCTTAAAGCCAAGCAAGCGCGGAGAATACGAAATAACAGATGTGAATAATTATTTTGCAAAAAAGGGCACTTTGAAGGCAACTTTTTTGAAAGGCTTTTGGAGTGATGCTGGAACTTTTGCTTCCTATTTTAGGGCTACAAGACTTTTAATGGAAAAAGACCAAAGTGATTGCAGTGCTTGAAGCAAGCATTATTATTGCAACAAAAAACAGAGCTGAATTACTTCAAAAAACACTCAAAGCAATGCTTTCATTAAAGCATTCCTCTTATGAAATAATTGTAGTAAACGATGGCAGCACTGATGGCACAGCAGAATTGTTGAAACAGTTTTCAAAAAACCCAAAAATAAAAGCACTCAACTTTAAGGAATCACACGGTCCTGCTTTTGCCAGAAACCGCGGCATTGAAGTGTCCAAGGGGAAATTCATTGTAATAATGGATGATGACTGCATTCCTTCAAGGGAATGGCTTTCGGAATTGTTAAAGCCGTTCAATAAAGGAAAAAAAGTGGGCATTACTTCTTCTTTTAATGACTGGGGTGGAACTTCAACAGCTTACAGGCGTGAATTGCTTGAAAAAATCGGTTTTTTTGATGAAGATTTTCCTACTAGTTACAGGGAAGACACTGACACTGTTTTTAAAATATTTGATTTGGGTTATTCACTGGAGCGAAACCCCAAAGCTGAATTCAAGCACGAGCATAAACAGCCAAAGAGTTTTTTTGAAAAATTAAAATATGGCTGGTCAAGGATAAAAGTGCATTCAGTTGATCCATTGCTTTACAAAAAGCATCCTGTGCGAACGAGAGAATTTTTGGACATAAAGCTTGGCTTTGTTAGGAATCCATTGCGTGATTTTGAAGCAGCCACTGGTTTGTGGTGGAAGCGAAATCCAAGGCTTGTTCTTTCATCGCCACAAGGCGTGCCATTGATTGAAAACAAGTCAGCACTGCATGCTTTTTTGATTGTTTTAATTGGCATTGCTTATGTTTTTTTGGTTAAAATTGCGCGTTTTTACGGAAGCATTAAATATGGAAAGCTTTTAGTATAATTATGCTGAATGCAAAAGAGGAAGAGTTTTTTTCACGCTTGAAGCAAAGGCACTTGTATGCCCTTATAGCTGTTTCTTTATCTATTGTTTTTTCTTGCCTTGCATGGGTTTTTGGGGTTTTTTTGCTGCGTTCTCCTCTTTCGTGCATTGCTTTTATTGTTGCTTTTTTGTTCGTGCTTTTTGGTGTTTCACTCAAGCGCGGTATTTTTATTAGGCATTCTGAGAGCGAAGGTATGCTTGTCCTTGATTTTGTTTCTCATCCATTGCGGTTGCTGAGAATTTTTTTCTTTTCTCCCGTAAGGCATGCTGTGAGTTCGGCTTTGGAAAGAAAGCTATTCCAGTTTTTTCTTCATTTCTGTTACTGGTTAATGCTTGTGTTCTCTTTTTCCCTGTTTTTGTTTCTTGTGAATTTTTTTCTTGAGCCCACGGGAACGCTTAAAGCATTGAGTATTTTTTGGAGTTCGGAATTTGCAGCGCTTTCCATTTTTGTTTTTGTTGCAGCACTGTCAATGGAATGGGTTGATAGCGCTAAAACGCTTGATGACATTGAAAAAAGCCATGTGGAATTCTCTGAATCCTCAAAGGCTGTGAAAATGGAAAAACTATTAGAGCTTAAGAAAAAAATAGGCTGAATTCAATGGCGTAGTTTTCTTGTAATGCCATGAACCAATTTCTTGGTTTTTGCTTTGAATCTTCTGCGTTTTTTCAATCGCTTTGCCAATGCTTTGCGCTTTGCGAGTTTTCTTTCAAGCAATACGCTTTTTGACAGGAATTCTTGCGGCGATCTAACAAGAATGAATTTTATTCCGCTGTTCAATGCCATTTCCCTGTCATGAAAGCTGTCACCGAATGCAAAGCCCCGTGGATTGGAAAAATAGGAAAGGAATTCTCTTGCCGCGGCACGCTTTGTTGAATGCACTGGCACGACATCGCAGCCAGCTGTAGTTTTAATCATTTTTATTTTTGTTGAAAATTCTCCTAAAAAATTGACAAGCCTTACTGCTTTTTTTACGGCTCTTGCAAGTTCTTCTGGTTTTGGTTTATATAACCCGCGGGTAGTAAAACAAAAAGAAACTTTTGTGGGAACGAGAATAAATTCTCCGCCCAGTTTTTTTATGGTTTTGTTTAAGTATTCAAGCAATTGTTTTCTTTCTGTTTGCATGTAAATTTTTGCTTGCCCTATTGGCTTGGATTCCCAGTGCCCTGTTTCTGCATTGCGGTAATAACGAAGAGCGCCGTGTTCTGCGTAAACCAAAACACTTTCATGCAGGTTGTGTTTTTCAAGTGTTTTTCCGAGCTGGATTTGGTCAAGTGAAAAAGGGCTTCTTCCAGTAATAATGCATGCATGGAATCCTTTTCTTTGAAGTTCTTTTATTCTTTCCAGTACAGCTTGGCTGATTTTGCGTTTTCCTATTGTTCCACCGGTTATTACATCATCAAAATCCAAGAGAAGCACTTTGTCTATTTTTTTCTTTTCGTGCATTATTTCCACTTTTGTACCAATACCATAAAAATGGGTTTTGTTGAACCTTTATAATATTATTGAGCAATAAGGATTTATTGAATTTTGTTTTTTTGGTGAAAGAAATGCGTATTTTAATGTTGAACCCGCCTTTTAAGCCCAAGTTTTCCCGTGCTTCAAGGAGTCCGGCTGTAAGCAAAGGTGGATGTGTTTATTATCCAATATGGCTAGCGTATGCTACTGGAGTGCTTGAAAAAGCAGGCCATATGGTAAAACTTGTTGATGCACCAGCAGAGGGCATTTCATTGGATGAAACATTGAAGATTGCAAAAAAATTCAAGCCCGAATTGTGCGTGTTGGATACCTCAACGCCAAGCATTTTCAATGATTTGAAGGTTGCAGAAAAACTCAAAGAGGCAACCACTGCTTTTATTGTGCTTGTGGGAACGCATGTTTCAGCATTGCCTGAATGGACTTTTACTCAAAGCGAGTCAATTGATGCAATTGCAAGACATGAGTATGATTACACTTTGAGGGATTTGGCTTCAGAGCTTGGCAAGAAAAGAAAGGATTTGAAGAAAATAAAAGGCCTTAGTTTTAGAAACCGCAAGGGAAAAGTAATCCACAACCCTCAAAGGGAATTGATTGAAAATCTTGATGAATTGCCTTTTGTGAGCAAGGTTTACAAAAAGCACTTGAATCCAAAGAATTATTTTTATCCCGCTAACTTGTACCCTGAAATAACAATTGTTACAGGCAGAGGCTGTCCTTTTAGGTGCACGTATTGTGTTCTGCCACAGACAATGTTTTCGCGTTTTTATAGAACGCGCAGCATTGAAAATGTTTTAAAGGAATTGAAATACATTAAGGAGAATTTTCCACAAGCAAAAGAGGTTTTTTTTGAGGATGACACGTTTACAGCTAATCGTTACAGGGTTCAAAAGCTGTGCGATGCAGTGATTAAAGAGGGCTTGGATTTAACATGGTCAACCAATGCGCGTCCGGATGTTGATTTTGACACATTAAAAAAAATGAAACAAGCTGGTTGCAGGTTGCTTTGCGTGGGCATTGAATCTGGCTCGCAGCAAATATTGAATAACATCCACAAGGGAACGCGTATTGAAACAATAAGGCAGTTTATGAAAGATGCTAAAAAAGCTGGCATTTTAGTGCATGGCTGTTTTATGCTTGGGAACAAGGGCGAAACAAAGGAAACCATTCGTAAAACAATTGATTTTGCAAAAGAACTTGACCCTGATACAGCGCAGTTTTTTCCAATAATGGTTTACCCTGGCACTGAAGCCTATGAGTATTTTAGAAAAAAAGGGTTTCTTTTAAGCGAGGATTACAATAAATGGGTTAATGAAGCGGGAAGCCAGAACTGCATGGTTTCAAGGCCATGGCTTTCGAACAAGGAATTGGTTAAGTTATGTGATCA
>JAFCFP010000055.1 GCA_017608575.1 Candidatus Iainarchaeum sp.
TATGCTTTGCTTCAAAAAGGAGACTATTGCAGTTGCAGTGAAACAATTCCACTGGTTATTATAATTGTTGCATCTCTTGGATTGTTTGTCGGCTCTTTCAGTTACTATTTTTTAATGGAAAGAATAATCAGCAGGTACATTAAAAAAAAGCGAATTGCAGGGGCACTAATACCTTTTCTTTCTCTTTTGGATAAAAAAGAGCAATTGGTTGTAAAAAAATTGCTTGTAATTCAAAAAATAAACCAAGCACAGCTTGGAAATGAAACAGGACTTGACAGAGTGCAGGTCACCAGAGCATTGCACAAGCTTGAATCCAAAGGAATTGTCAAAAGGGTGAAGAAGGGAAAAATTAACACCGTTGAATTAAGTGATGAAATAAAAAAAGCACTCCATTAGGCTTTTCCATTCTTAAAATCATCCAAGTGGAATTTTTCTTATTATTTCTTCAAAAAACCAACGTGTTTTTTTGTCAAATTCGACAATGGGTTTTAATTCCACTAATGCTTCCACAAAGGATTCATTGAATGGAATTTTTGAAAGCACTTCTGCGTTCTGGCTTTTGGCAAAACGCTCTATTTCCCTGGCAATTTTTGGATTCAAGTCATGCTTATTTATTACTATTCCAAAAGGAATGCCAAAGTGTTTCACAACACTCAATGCTCTTTTCAAATCGGATAACCCTGAAGGAGTTGGCTCTGTTACGGCAACAACAAAATCGCTGCCAGTAACAGAAGCGATTACAGGACACCCAATGCCTGCAGCGGCATCTATTAACAAAATTTCTGCTTTTTTTCCTTTTTCCATTGCGATTTTTTTTACTTCCGCAACCACTTTGCCGCTTCCAGCTTCACCTGTTTTTAACTGTCCTGAAACAACCTCAAAGCCAAATTTTGTTCTGCCAATGCAAATTCTTGCATTTTTCTTTTCCACCAGTTGAATGGCGTTTGTTGGACACACAATGGCGCAGGCTCCGCAGCCCTCGCATTTCATTTGGTCAAATTCAGGAATGCGTTTTTCTTTGTTCCATTTTATTGCTCCAAAATAACACGAATTTTTGCATTTCCCGCAGTGATTGCATTTCTTTTCAACGAGTGTGGCTTTTTTGTTTGTTGAAATTTCCCAACATTCCTTGAAGTCTTTTTCCCTTAACCCCAAAACCAGTGCTAGATTCGAAGCATCCACATCACAATCGGCAGTGATTACTTTGCGTGTTTCAGAAAGCACCACTGCAAGCGATGCAGTAATGCTGCTTTTTCCAACACCGCCTTTTCCTGAAAGCACGCAGATTTTTTTCATTGAAATAACCCCGCAATTTTTTCAATGCTTTTATGAGTCACTGGAATGCCTTTGCTGTAGGATTCCATTATTTTTTTAGAGTAAGGGATTCTTGCAATTATTTCTTTTTTGTATTTTTCTGCAATTGATTCAATTAGTGAGCTTTTGCCGATTCCTGCCCTGTTTAGCACTATTTTTGAATCCAATTCAAGTTTTTCAAGCACGTTGAGTATTAGTTCAAGGTCATGTGCACCCAAGGGCGTTGGCTCTGTTACAGCAAAAACCAAATCAGCTTTTTCCAATGCATTTATTACATTGCAATGAATGCCAGCAGCAGTGTCCACTATTACAAATTCATGCTTTTTTTTCATTTTTTCAATTTTTTTGTTCAATGCGTTGGTGATTAATTCAGTGAAAGGCTCGGTTGTTTTCAGTTCGCCTGAAAGCAGTGTTATGTTGTGTTTTTTGCCATTGAAAAGAACACCGGTTTCTTTTTTGCTCCAGCTTATTGCGTTCACTGGACATGAATAAACGCAGGCACCGCAGCCATTGCATTGCTTTGGCATAAAAAAGGGTTTTTTGTTAATCATTGCAATTGCATTATAATTGCATGCTTTGGCGCATTTTCCACAGCCAATGCATTTATTGTAATCCCATTTTGGAATGCGTTGAAAAACCGTTTCAATTTTCTTTCTTTCAATTCCCAAAAGCAAGTGGTCATTTGGGCAGTCAGCATCCGCGTCCACCAATAACACTTTGTGTTTTTTGTTTAACTCAAATGCCAGTGCAGTGGCAACAGTGCTTTTTCCAGTTCCGCCTTTTCCGCCTGTTACTGCAATTCTTTTCATTTTTTCCGCCCTCCAGCTGATTTTAGCACTGTGTCTCCAACGCCAACCTTTAAATCCCTTGCAACAACAGGGCATTTAGCAATCAACAAAAAATAAATATTGGCATTAATTTCGCTTAATGCCTCATAGTTTCCCTGTCCTTTGCTTATAACCAGGTCACTTTTTTCCAAAGAGTTCAGGAAGTCCCTGGAATCCCTCTCCCACACGGTTTTTATTTCAAGTCTATTGATTTTTTCCAGTCCTGCAAATGCTGCGTCCTCATGGGTTGCATCGTTGATTACTGGCTTTTTCTTGACAAAAAAACAGATCTTGCAGTCAGAGTGTTCCCTGATTTTTTCCACCAACAACCTGTCAAAAACAATTTCTCCTGCATTGTCTGCGAGATAGGAAATTGTGCTTGCTTTTTTAATGTCCTTCATGAATTGATTGAAATGGTTTATTTTGAAATCCTTTTTTAGGACAGAGTCAATGGTTTTTTTAATGTCATAGTCAGAGCACGCCCCGAAATCCATTATGTTGCCCGCAATAGCCGCTTTCACGGCTGCAAGAAAAGGCTCATGGAAACTATTGACTTTTTCAATTACTTTTGGGAGAATGCCCAGTGCTTTTTCGTTATCGCGCTTCTTTATTTCTTTGCAGGGATCCCTGTTCCCGGTTACTCGTTCAATTGTTTTATAAACATGCCTTGCGATAACTGGCGGTTTTTGGTTAAAGTCCAATCCAGCCAATTCAATTATTGCCTGCCTTAATGCCTCTTTTTGCAATTCTGTGTCAGGAGTTGACACTCTTGCAGCTTTCAATGCCTGTTTCACAAAACACGGCACACAGTCAATGTATGTTTTCATTCAATTCACTTCCACGCAATTCAGAGAACAGGCCTCCTTGCAAGCGTTTCCTTTAAATCCAATGTTTTCACCAATGGCTTTCTGGTTTCATAAATGGAAACAGTATTCAGCCCCTTAAATTCTTTTTTTATTCTGCTAATTTTTTTTGCTGAGAGCGGTTTTTCTGCACATGGTCTTAAAGGAGTGTCAATTTGCACTTCATCTGGATTGATTTTCCTTGCAAGAGTGGCTATTTTTCCAGCTTCGCTTTCATTTTTTTCAATGAACATGCATTGAAGTGCAAACTTTTTTCCCTTGAACTCTTTTCTGAACTTCTTTATTCCTTTAAGGGTTTCTTCAAAAGTTATTCCATTTACTGGCCTATTTATTTTCATAAAAGTTTGCTTGCTTGCAGCATCGAGTTTTGCAATAACAATGTCAATTTTTTCCATGTTTTTTCTCACGCTTTTCAGTCCAAGAAGCGAGGAATTGGTGAGGATTGCAACGGGCAGTTTAGTGTTTTGCTTGACAATTTCAACCATTCTTCCAAGGTTTGCCGCAAGAGCTGGCTCCCCTGTTCCTGAAAACGTGACAATGTCGGGTTTGCATGCCAGAAGGGCCTCTTTTATTTGTTTTTCCAGTTTTCCTTCGTCCACAAAGCCTTTCACTTTCATTGTCTTGTTTTTTGTTTCGCCCAGTTGGCAGTAAGTGCAATCAAAACTGCATGTCTTTTCCTTCCTGCAAATTGGGTCAATGCCCAGACTTTTTCCCAATCTCCTGCTTGGCACTGGCCCATACACAATTTTCATCCAAACACCTTAAACTCTTTGAATCCCTTTGGTTTGGAGAAATTTTTCACTTTGAAAAAATGGCTTTTGCACTTGCAGTCACTGCAACCGAACCCTTTTACTGGAATGCCGGCTTCTGCGATTTTTTTTGCAGTAAGGCATTCCTCTTTTTTGTTTGATTCTTTGAAGAATGCTTTTTCCAATTTTGCATTTTTGCTTGAAAGCAAAAAATCAATATGCCAGTGTTTTTTTTTCTTTTTTCTGAAATGCCTCTGGATTCTTTTCTCCAGTGAATTCATTGCAGAGCCAACATAAACATAGTTTCCCTTTGGGAAAAAGGTTTTTCCCAAAGCGCCTATTTTGATTGCCGAGTTCCTTCCAAGGTTAATGAGAAGGCAATAAGTTCCCTTCATATATTGATTACCTTTCCCGCTCCGTTTTCAATGAATTTTTCTCCGTATTCCTGTTGAAAGAGTCTTCTCGTTAAATCCCCACTGCAGTGCGAGGGTGCAACGCGTTCAACGCCGAGTTCCCTGAATTCTTTAATGATTTCTTTAATTTCAGCCTCGCTTTTGTTAAGCAGGTGAAATCCTCCCAAAACCAAAAACACTTTTTTTCCTGTTAATTCCATTGCTTTTTCAATTATTTTCACAATGCCAGGGTGAGCGCATCCTGTTATGACAATCAAGCCCTTGCTTGTTTTGATTACGAGTGACTGTTCTTTAATGGAAAAACCTAATTCGCCTGTTGAAAGAACGTTTTCAGAGATTTTTTCTTCCCTGCTAATTTCAACAACGCTTGCTCCGTATGATTTAATTCTTTCCTTGAATTCCTCTGGGAATGATGTTGGCAGGAAAACAGTGGCGTTGCTGTTTTTTTGCAACACTCCAAACAATCCGCCAGTGTGGTCAGCGTGAATGTGCGATAGCACTATTGAATCAATCTCCTCTGACTTTACGCCCAATTTTTCCATGTTCGACAAGAGTATTTCTGAATTCCCACCAGTGTCAAACAAAATGTTTTCTCTGCGGGTTTTAACGAGACAGGAAAAACCCCAGTCTGTTTTCAGTCCTGGAATGCCTTCATAATTATCATAAAGGATTATAAGAGCCAATTCCTTATTTGTATCAGCCTCCCTTATTATCTGAATGCTTTCTTCTATTTTTTCACCTCCCTTTTCCTTAAATTTTGTTCCTGTTTTGCCAATGCAGCCTGTGAGCACTAACACAATTGCTGCAAAGGCAATTATTTTCTTCATTGTTTTTCCTTTCCTAAAAATACTCACAGGTTGACTTCGAGCCCTTTAGTTCTCCTTTCAAATAATCCTCAATAACTTTGTCAATTTCACCGCTGATTCCGGCAATTACTTCAATGCCCAATTCGTTGAATAAACCGATTGCTTTTGGTCCAATGCCTTGGCATATTATTTTTTGCACGCCTTTTTCGTGGAGGAATTTCGGCAGAAAGAACGGTTCGTGTCCCGGGTTGGGCACTTCAATTCTGTTTTGCAATTTTCCATTCTCTGATTCAAACAAAACATATTTTTCGCATTTTCCAAAATGGGCTGAAACATTGTTTCCATCACAGGCAATTGCAATTTTCATAGTTGCCACCTCCTTCCTCTTCCCATTCCGCGGCCTGCGCCCCTGCCCATGCCGCGCATTCCAAAGCCGGGCCCGGTTGAATTAGTTGTTTCTTTCAGTGTTCCTTCAATTAATTGCTTTATTGCGTCGCGTATTTTTAGCCCGGGAGCTTTATAGAACTTTATTCCAGCTTGTTGCAATACATTGAATGCGTTCGGGCCAAGGTTTCCTGAAATTACTGCTTGCACGTTTTGATCAATTATGTTTTGGGCAGCGGCAATTCCTGCGCCATGGGCTGCATTGATTGCAGGGTTTTGAATGAATGCAGTGTTTTTTATTTCATTTCCCTCTGTTTCTGCAATAATAAAACCTTGGCATCTGCCAAACACCGCGCTAACTTTTCCTTCCAAATCATTTGAATTGGCGCTTATTGCTATTTTCATTTTTCTTCACCTCCTTTTTCTGTTTGTGTTTCTGCTTCTGTTTTTTGCATTCCCATGCCTTTGAATCCATAGAATGCCAGCAATGCAGCTGCAAGAAGCAAAAGCAATGCAATTTTGTTTTCAATGAAAAATAATGCCATTAATGCAAAAAGTGCAGGAAAAACATACCGCCGATACCAGCATTGTTCAAGAGTGTTGGTGAAGTAGAAGAATGCAGCGAAAAGGAATACAATAAGCGGCAGAATTATTCCGCTTGGTTCAATCATTTGTTCTCACCTTTTCTTCAAGCCATCCAATTTTTGTATTTTTTGCATTGTTGAATTCTGGCACGTATGGTTTTATGTCAAGCAATGGCGTTCCATCAAGGCAGTCAATTCCTTCAACTGTCAAAATGTTCCCATTTATATCTACGAGTTTTACAACTGATGTTCCCAGCTGGTTAGGTCTTTTGGGAGCGCGGGTTGCAAAAAGGCCTTTTTTGGTTTGGTCCATAAATGGTTTTACTTTAAGGTTGTAGCCTTTTGATTTGTGGAAGTAGTATATGAGTATTATGTGTGAGAATTCCTTTAAGTTCTCTAAGCCTTCGGAGTATTCTT
>JAFCFP010000010.1 GCA_017608575.1 Candidatus Iainarchaeum sp.
ATCTCCACGGTTTGTTATCACCCTTTTAGTGGCAAGTTTTCTCGCAATTGTGTACTTATACATCCATTCACCTTATTTAGTAAAAGTATTACCTGTTTTTAAACCTTACTCCCGCATCGTTCTACATAATGGGCTTTTTTGCTTTTAGCGAAAGTCTTAAACTTATTACTCCCTTCTCATATATAATCCTTGCGGTTGGTGTTTTTTTATGGCTGAAGGCAAAGAGCAGAAAAAAGGAAAGGGTTTTTGGAGTGTTTCAAGAATTCTTCTTTTGTTTTTTCTTGTGCTCGGAATAATCATTGGAATTGCAATAGAGCATTATTTTGTTGAGAAAGCAATTTCTGCCGAAAGAGAAAACAAATGCAATGCTTGCTTTGAAAACCAGCAATTGCTTAATGACACCATTAATTCATGTATTTCTGAGAAAAAAGCATTGCAAAAAAAGCTGTCAAGTTGTTCATAATGGTTTTTATTCTCGACAGATTACATTTCCCTTTGGCGTTTCCTCAACAAAGATTTGGGCTGAAAACCTCTTAATCAATGTATCCTCGTTCTTCCAGGAATTAGGGGCAATTCCTGCCTTTAAACATGTTTGTTTGAGGAATTCCTCCAAATCCCAGGAGTATTCCACAGCAACCTGTGGTAACAACAGTCCTGAGCGACTGCCTTTTTCAACTATCAAGCCATGTTTTCCAATTTCAATGCCTTCGCTTAATTCTTCATGCAGCACTACTTCTGGCTTTGACAACACAGATATCTCAACAATTAGGGAATCCATTTCTGATGCTTTCACTGTTTCAAACCTTGGGTCATTGAATGCAGCTCCAACTGCCGCTTCAATCGTTGCAAACCAAAGTTCACGTATTGGGTAAGGCAACCCAATGCAGCCCCTAAGATCGCCGCTTTTTGTTTTAAGCGTTACAAAAACACCGCGTTTTTCTTTCAATCTTTTGCTAAAAGGCACTGATGAGTAAATGCTATTGGTTGCATGAAAATAGGAAATTGCTTTCCGCGCCAACGCAACTAGTTCTTTTCCTTCCCTGAGTGTTAGTTTTTGGTCTTTCATAACACCTTTTATTTTGTTTTCTTTTTTTATTTCTATGTGGTTTTATGGACGCTGTGTTGAGGGAAATAACTGATTTTCGCTCATTGCAGGACTTTGTTTCAGAGAATGAAGGCAATTTGATGCAATTAACCAAGAGGTATTACTGTGAGCTTGGCTCAAGTCTTGGATTTCAAACAAAAAAGGATTTTGCAGTAAAATTTCGTGGCATTGAACTTGGTTGTCTTTCCCTTTTGTGGTTTGATTCAGAGAACGAATTTTTAGCAGATGCAACCAATGGCTTTATTGCGTTTGACTTACAGTTTGGCAACCGCAGTGAATGTCTGGCGTCAATTTTTAAACTTGCTGCATTTAGTGCTGATTATTCTGTGCTTGTAACCTCAGCAAAGGCAAAGAATTATTCCTTACTGGAAATAAAATCCTTGCTTGCAGAAAGCAGTTTTCTTTCACTCCAAAAGCCTTTTTTGTTAATTGATTTGAGCACTGAAAGATTTGAACTAATTGAGCCTTAAATTTAAAAGAACTATTCAACGCATTCTTTTTTAATGCTAAGAGAGTTTTTGTTTCCAATAATTATTGCATTGGCTGGATTGCTTTTTGCAAGCGGTTGCCTTGAATTAAACCAGCAGGAATTCATTAAAAACCGGCTTGAATGCATTGACCTTGCCTCCCAAAGCCATGCTCTTGTTCCAAAATGCAATTCCCAAGGGGATTGCTTTTCTGTAGTGGAAAAAAGACTTTTCAATTTTTCACTTTCACGATTTGATTTTGACACGAGGCAGGAATTGTTCCATTACAAAAACCATGTTGCAAGGGCCTGGCTTTATTATAACAGAGCAGTAAAAAACGTTGAAAGAATCCGCTCAATCTGTGAGAAAAACCAGTCATTTGAAGAACTGCCAGGACTGTTAAACGAATTGAACAATAATATTGCAACAGCATTTATTGAAGCAGACAATGCAAACTCTTTGAGCATAAAGATTCTCCTGCTTGAAAGGGATTCGCTTGAAAAAATGGATTTAAATGAAGTAAAAGAAGAGCCGCTTTATGATGTGTTTATTGAAATAAACAACAACCTCAACCAGTTTTACTCCACTGAATCATTTGAAAACTCTGAATCGTATGCTGCAATAATGCGGCATAACACTGAAAAATTCAATTCATTAAGTGAAAAAAAAGGATTTTCGAGAATAACTCTCAAAGAGCTTTCTGTGCAGGATCTTTTCTCGGACGTTTCAAGGCGTGGGAAAGAGGCTTTATTGGAAAAAGAGAAAAAAAGAGGTTTTTTTGTTCCATTTTTGAGTGACTATTTTGATTTTTTGAATTCTTTCCTCTGGAAAACATCAAAACTCAATGAAAGCATTGCTGCATTTCGCTCTTTTCCTAGTTTTGAATTTATGAGCGTTTTCTCTGACTTGGCTGGAGAAAACAACTCAGCAATTGAGCGCTTTTCCGCGCTTTTGAGAAAGGACTCAGAATCAAAAAACGCACTTTTTGAAAAAATTTCATTAATGGAATCAGACATTGATAAAAGAATTGACATTGTCTATAAAAAAGCAAGCGCTTTTTCCTTTGAAGAATTCAGCGAAAGCAGTACCCTGCCTTTAGGCACAAGTGAAACAACCCTTTCATTGAAAGAGTTGAGTTTTGATTCACTCAAAAGCGCTAGCAGTGAACTGCTTTTGTTTGTTGGCTTGCTGCAAAAAGAGCTCTTAAAAGAAAAGAACTCCAGCGAGCCGGCTGGCAAAAAACTTGCTATGCTTAAAAGGATTGATTCACAGCTAAGCCAGACAGAGGAATCTGTTGATTTTATTTCATCAAAGCTGGTAAATGAATGGTTGTTGTTGTGCGAGGAACAAATTTCATTGATGGAAAAAAACCTGCAAAGCAGTTCCTTTGCTGTTGGAAATGATGAGAATTCAGCTGAATTGAATGCCCTCAAACAACAGCTTCTCTTTGTAATTGATGGTTTCTGGTCTGAGGAAACCGCAAAAGGACGTCTTTTAAAATGCTTTACTGCAATAGAAAAGAGCAAGGAACTATTTGCTTTTTTGAAAGACCATAAAGCATACGAAGAAGGAAAGAAATTGGAAGAATTCCGCAAAAAGGCAAATGCGGAATTTATTGAAAGAGTTTTTTCTGAATGCATTGAAATGCTTTCAGCACTGAAAAAACTTTCCTACAGTGAATCAAAAACACTGCAATTGGAAAAAGAGACAAATTCACTAAAAGCATTTTTTTCGAATGGAAAGCTGAAAGTTCTTGAATCAATGGAAGAAGTCAAAGAAATACAACACAGGGTATTGCAATTGAATACTATTGAAAGGGGTGAATTGAAAAATGCGTTTACTGCTTTTTTCTCTTCAAATTATTCAATTGAAGAAATTCCTGAAAGCCCTCCAGAACTCGGAAAGCCTTATATTTCAAGAATAAAAGTGGCAATTAAAAACAATTTTTTTCATTTAAGGGAGCCAATAGAATTTCGAATTCCCTGGCAAAGCAATGAAAGCGAAATAGAAGTAAAGTTTAGAACTGGAAACATTGAAAGCATTAAAAACACTGCAAACAATCTTGTTGTAAAGCTAAGCTCTGTTCCGCTTGGAACAACAAGCTTTGAATTTTATTCAAAAAAGGAAATCCCTTTTTCTGTACAAGAAAAACTGCTTTCTGCAAGCAGTCAAGAAGCACTCATTGAAAAAATCATTCACTTGAACACCAAATTGCCAAAAATAAAAGCAGTCATTGGCATTGAGGATTTCTCACTTGAAATTGGACAAATAAGGATAATTGCTTCAGGCCAGAGCATTCCCTTTGCACTCGAAGGAAAAAATGTTTCCTTTTTTGTTGAAAACCACGAGGAGGAAATAAAAATTTATTACTCCCTAAAACAACCCATAAGCATTTCAATAAAACCAGTAACCACAGAGAAGAGCGACCTAAACCAATTGCTCTGGCATTATTCAGTGTTAATCAAAAACGAGCTCTGTTTTAAAATTCCCATTGCAGAAATAATCCTTCCACTAAACATGCCAACAAACATTGAAGAATTAACACTGAAAAAAGCCAATGGAAAAAAACTAAACGTGGAAATTAGCTCTGGGAAAGCATTATTTTCCATTTCAGGGATTAACCCGTTTGAAGAAATTCCACTATTCCTTAACGCAAAGTATAAGAGTTCAACACCAAAAGAGTTTTCAAAAACAAAAAACAGCATGGAGAATGACAAAAACCCATACTTGGAAAGGTTCACTGAATCAAAAGAGCGTGCTGAAAGCATGCTTGAAGAGTTAAACACTGCATCAAACACGGCAACACTACTGCCAAGCGAAATGCGCAAAGAGTTAACTGAAAAGAAAAAATCAGTCGAAAGGCTTTACAATGCAGGGCTTTTGCGCTATGAAAGTGGCGATATAAACCAAGCCATTGAATTAATGCAACAAGCAATGCATTATATTGATTCAAATATGCAAAGCTTTAATAAAAAAGCATTTGGGCTAATGGATTCCCTTAGCGAATCAATTGAAAAAAACTACTTTCAGGCGCTTGACTTAAATGCTTCAGACAAATTAATTGAATTTAAAAGGGAAAAAATGCTCAGCCTAAAAGAAGAAGCCAGCAGGATTATTTCAAGGGGCAATATTTCAAAAGCAGTAGAAAAAATAAGTGAGTTTATTGAATGCTCAACGGACCTTAACGCTATCCTCCACGAAGCAATAATAAAAGCAAAGGCAAAAACAAAACCAAAAACAGAAAACAAATATGCTACGGGGATCATCACAAAAAACCACATGCCAAAAGACGCCCAAACAGGGATTTTTGGGCTTTCAACTGAAAACAGCCTTGTTCCACTGCTAGTTATTGCCTTAATGGCTATTGCTTTGCTCATTAAACAAAAACGTTTTTTTAACAGAAAAAAAGCAATTAGAATGAAAAAAGTAATAAGGGTTAGAAGTGTCTAGCAACAATATGAACAAGCAAAAAATATAAAAAAAGACAAAAGTGGTGTGGTGTTCCCTCCGGAATTAGAGTTCCAAAGAACCCTATAAAAACACCAATGCGAGATTGGTGCTTTCCGTGTTCCCAACCACACCATTAAAGATTATCCAATAAATTCTTTAAACACTATCCATTCAATAAAACAAACCAAACACTCAAGCAAAATTAAAAAAACAAAATAGGTTATGTATATGCTGCCTGTTTTGGTTTAAGAACTGTAAACACATATGCTGAAGAATCAAGATATTTTTCTGCTGTTGAACGTACTTCTTCAACACTAACACTCTTAATCCGTTTGATCCATTCATCAAAATCTTTCCACCCAAAAAGCTCAGTATTAACAAGCCATCTTGCCCTGTTCTCTGAATTCTCCATTGCAAGAATTGCTTTTCCCTCAACATAGTTCTTTGCTCTTTGGAGTTCTTTTTCGGTAAAATCCCCTTTTGCAATCTTTTCAAACTCTTTAAGTGCAATCCTCTCAATTTCTTCAACCCTTGAAGGTTTTGCTGCAGCATACATTAAAAAAAAACCATAATCTGACTCCACTTCAAAGAGGGTCTGCACCATATAACTCAGGCCCTTTTTCTCGCGTATTTCCTGAACAAGCCTCGAACTTATTCCGCCCCCAAGCAATGCTTCAACCAATGCAAAGGCATAAAACTGCTCATCCCTAGCAGTCATTACAGGAAAGCCAAGGCATAAATGCGCCTGCTCTGTCTTTCGCTCTATTTCCCTTCTTTTAAGCTCGGGCTTTAATTTAGGGAACTCTTTTTTTGCAAGGCGCTCTTTTCTTTTTCCGCCAAGAATTGAAAATTCCTCAATTAATCTTTCAGGATCTTCGTTTGCGGTAATTCCAATAACCGTGTTTTCGGCAGCATAAGCCTTCTCAAACCATTCAACAAGGTCTTCCCTTGAAATCACCTTAACACTCTCCATTGAACCAATTATCCTCCGGCCAATGTCCTGCGGCAAACAATCAGCCAGAAACTCATCCACTACAAAACGCAATGGTCTATCAATTGAGTCCCTTATTTCATTGAGAATTATTTTCCTTTCAAGCTCCAGTTCATTCGAGCTAAAAAGACAAGAATTAAAACAATCATTCAACACATTCACTGCCTTAAAAAAATGCCTTCCTAACAACTTGGAATAATAATGTGTTGACTGCCTCAACGTAAACGCGTTAAGCTCGCCGCCAACTCCTTCAATCTCCTGAAACACCTGCTTTCGGTTTCTTGATGGTGTGCCGGTAAAAAACATGTGTTCTATAAAATGGGCAATCCCTGCCTTTTCTTTCGGCTCAAACGCTGAACCAAAACGCACAGCGATATCTATGGCATTTGATTTTTGGGAAGTTGGCTCAAAAAGCAACGTCAACCCATTCGCAAGAACAACCCTTTCCAATAGCATTCATTAAAGATGGAAAGGAAAACTTATTAAAATTAGTTAACAACACTATTTTCTCTTCTTGGTGTGCTTTGATTTTGGTGCCTTTCTGCGTGACTTTGCTTTTTCAGATGTTTTAGGCTTTGCTGTCTTCTTTGACCGCGCATTGCTTTCAGCCTCAATCTTTGTTTTAATTCTTCCAAAATTTGCATACTTCCTATACTTCGTCTTTGTCCATGGCTCTGGCTGCTTGGCTCGCATTTTGAATTCTTCCTCTAGCAATTTAAGCCTCATCTCTTCATCAACTTTAATGGGCAAAAAATCCTTTAACTGCATAAAAAACCCCCAAAAAAAAGAGTTAATATATTATATATGCACTAACCTCTTTAAAAACATTATTAATTTAAACACCAAATCACAAATATTAAGAGAGATTATACTGAATTAGTACGAGGGCGTAAAACATGCAAGAAAACCAACCATTAATAAATGGCTTTCGGGAAGAACTAATTGTGTCAGGCTATTCGGAACGCACTATTGAAATGTACACTCATTATGTAGAAGAGCTCTTTTCTTTTGTTAAAAAGCCGGCTGAATTTATACAAAGAGAAGACATTATCTCTTTCATGGCCCACAAGAAAACTGAAGGCGTCTCTGATGCAACAATGGCCCTGGCATTCTCCGCCTTGAGGTTCTTCTTCCACTCCTTTTTAAAAATCAACCTAATGGAAGACATTACAAGGCCAAAAAGGGGAAAAAAGCTACCAGTAGTTCTCTCAAAAACAGAAATAAGTGCGCTTTTTAACTCAATTGAAAACGAACGCGACCGCTTAATGGTTGAATTACTCTACTCGAGTGGGCTGCGTGTGAGCGAATGCGTCAATATGCGCATTAAAGACCTCTCACTTGAAGAAAAAACAGCCATGGTGCGCAGTGGAAAAGGAAAAAAGGACAGAATGATAATTCTTTCCAATTCATGGATTGAAAAGATCCAGAAATATCTAAAAGAAAGAAATACTGAAAGTGAGTTTGTTTTTGCAAAAGAAAACGGTTCAAAACTCTCAGTTGACACAGTACAAAGAGTGCTTCGTATTGCAAGAAAAAAAGCAGGCATTCAAAAAAAGGTAACACCACATTCTCTGAGACACTCGTTTGCAACTCACCTTCTTGAAGCCGGTGAAAACATAAGAAAAATTCAGGAATTGCTCGGTCACAACGACCTTTCAACAACCCAAATTTACACAAAGGTATCAAGGGATGAATTGAAAAAGGTTAAAAGCCCACTTGACTCGTTGAAAAAATAGTTATGTATAATTAAATAGTGGCCCCCTACTGTTCCGGTATTCCTATAAGGCAATTATGTGAAATCTACAAAAAAACAAGCATTTTGTACCAAGAAAGGCAAAAGGTTTAAATAATTAAAAGCCATTATTATAATTGCTATTCATGGAGGTTAATAAAATGACAATAAGACTCTCAGAACTTTTTGGCATGGATATCTACACCACTGAAGCTGAAAGAAAAGGAAAGGTATTTGACCTCGTAATAAACCTAGAAAAGGGACGAATTGAAACAATCACCACAGAAGCCCTGCAGCCAAGATCAAAACAGGAAGCAAAGAAGATAATAAGCGAAAAAAGCATCCCTTACAAAAGGGTCAAGTCAGCAAAAGACATTGTCCTTGTATCAGCTCTTGGTGAATCCTCAAACGAATAAAACAATCAAAAAAACAAAAACCAAAAGTGCAAGAACAATGTAAAGTTGTCTCTGTCTTCATTACCTCCGCTTTCTTTTCCGCTCAAAAAATACAAAAACAAATAAAAACATTATGTAATAACCTTATACATAAAATAGATTTTTTTTATTTAAAATAATAATACCGGAACAAAGGGGGGTCTGTTATTTCTCTAAAAGGATACTTTATTCAATACAAATTTATTACCCCAGAAACAGTAAAACATTCCTCCTACACTTACCAAAAGCTTTTTAGGGCCCTTTATGGTTATACCCAGGAGGTGTTTAAATCCAACGGCAAAACATATAAATATCACCGCAAAGGGGTTCTTTCAGATTACCCTTATATCCGAGCTGGAAAGAACTGCGTGATAATCCCAGCCTATGCTTTCCAGCATTTAATTAATTTCTTTAAAACTGGCAAGAACCCAGCGCATCGTTGGAGTATTAAAGGAGACTGGAAAGCGGTTTACTATATGGATCAAAAAGATGTTCCTGAAAAGGTTGCGGCGAAGGCAGTAGAAGAGCTTATTGATCGAACAATTGTTGGAAAAGGGGCTGAAAGTGCCACTCTTTTCACAGAATTAAAAAGAGCAACCAAAAAAACAACAAACAGTGAATATGTAAAGTATTTGATTGATAACGCGGAAAGAATAATTTCCCAAGAATGGTTTGCCAAAGCAATGCCTTTTTCTCAGAAATTAACTGAATTCAAAAAAGCAGTCCAAGAGCTTAAGTGATTAATTCCTATTTTTGATCTTTGCCTTTTCCTTTTCTTTGTCTTTTTCCTTTTCTTTTTCTGCTTCTTTTTTTCTGATTTCAAATAGGAGCTCTTTTTTTCTCCACTGCATTTTTCCGCCAATGCTATTTTTTTCAAGTAGATTAGAATCTACAAGGGTTTTTATGTAAGGATAAAGGCTTTTTTCGTTTTTGTACTCAATTCCGAAGATTTCCTTTATCCTTCTTCGTATCTCCTGCATGTCGCACCATTCGTCGAATCCAATAACACTTATAAGGTGGAATGCCTGAGTGTTTTCATTGAATGAAAGATAGTCCCAGAGGGAGATTACTTTTTTTCCTTCACTTGGGCTTTCATCGCCATAAATCGTTTCTTTTTCAGCCCAGGAGGCTATTTTTTCCAACCCTTTGATGATCCTTCTTATAAAGCCTTTTATTACCATACTTATAATAAAAACCGTAATTACTTATATTTTTTACGGTAATTACATGTTTTTATAGTAATTACTTTAAGCCGTTTTTCCCAAATTTAGGGCAAAAAAGTGAGTGTTTTTTTGGGTGATTCTGCAACCAAGTTTTCCTTCCAGAACATTTTTGTGCAAAAGAAACGCTTTTTTTATTTTTTGCATAAAAAAGTGAGTGGTTTGAATGTGCTTTTTTTAGCGGTCTTGCTTGGCATTATCACTCATTTGAATAGTGAGTTTGCTTTTTTTTGCCTTTTTTATATGCTCCTTGTTTTTGGAGAAAAAGTGAGTTTTAGTGTTTTGCCCAAAAAAGGTTTGTTTGCTGTGTTGTGAGGGAACAAAGTAGCGGGGGAAGGATTTGAACCTCCGACCTTCGGGTTATGAGCCCGATGGGCACTCCTGGCTGCCCTACCCCGCTATATTAGAATATGATATTACCGAAATAAATTTAAAACCAAAACAACCTTCTTTTGATTAAAAGAAGCAAAATTTTGCTTCTTTACGAGTTATTGTGCTTTTTTTGAAGTTATTTTTTGAAAATTTCCCCATTTTTTTCTTCTATTTCTTTATTTTTTTTCTCCGTGCACGTTTCTCATTTGTCCAGGAAAATGTGATTTTAAGAGTATTTTTCAAGTCTTTTTATTGTTTTTTGAAGCTCATTTATCCTTTTGGTTAGTTCTTTTTTTCTTTTTTTATTGTCCAAGTATTTCATAGGGTTGCCGCACACAGGGCATTTGAATTGGTACTCTGCGGCAATCTCAAATGGATACTCTTGGCATCCTTTTTTGCACGAAAAGAAAGAGTAGTTCTATTCCTCTTCGAGTAGTTTTTCCAGTTTTTCTATTTCCTCTTTTTGTTCTGAAATAACCAATTCCACTACTTTTGGAGTGTTTATGCTCCAAGTGTATGAATACCAACCGGTTTTTTTATTTTTTGTTTTGTGATAGTTTGCTATGCCTCTATAATGCAGTCTGTTGAGTGTTGTCCTCACATCTGTTACTTTTAATTTCAGGGCGTTTGCCACTTCTTCGTCTTTTATTGCTTTTTTTTTGTGGCAGATCTTTATGAGTTCAACGGCATTCTTTCCTGCTTTTTTTTCTATAAACTCTTGAACACTTGGAATTTTTAAAATGTTTTTTTCCTGTCCCATTCGTTCACCTAATTATTTCTTCCCTAAAAAGAATTAAAAACTAAATTCATTTTTTTCCCTTTCTTACTTTTGTTGCATCCAGTTTTGCATTTGGAAATTTTTTTTCAAGTTCTTTTCCATTAAAAAGCCGGTCTAAAAAAACCGCTAGCGCGGCAATCTCGCTGTGTGGTTGGCTTCCAATGGAAATATTATAGTCACTTTCTTCATACACGGCAGGTTCCACTTTTTGTGAACCAATTATTATTCCTATTTTTTTTTCTTTTCTTATTTTTTCTTCGAGTTTGTTTATTGGCTCGCCGTACATTGTAAGGTGCACTATGGTGAAACCATTGTTTTTAAGTTTTTTAAATGATTTTCGCCAGTCAGGTTCAAAGATTATTTTGAATTTTCCACCCCATTTTTTGTTCACTGTTTCTATCCTCTGCAGCAGACCTTTGTCTTCTGAATTGATTATTATTTCTTTTGCTCCAAACGCCCTTGCTACCAAACAGCAGTGTGTTGTAACACGTGCGTCCCTTACAAGCCTGTGGCCATATCGCAACACTACAACTTCTGGTCTCATATGGAATTATTGGGTAATTAGCCTTTTATTTTCTCCCTGATATTTATTTATTGGTTTTCTCATTAGTGGTTTTAATGCTTGACATAAAATTTTTAAGACAGAATCCAGGCCTTGTAAAAGATGCAATGAAGAGGCGTTTTTTTAATGCAGACATAGATTTGTTAATTGAATTGGATAAAAAGTGGCGTTCTTTAAAACAGCAAGAGAATGATTTGCGGAAGAAAAGAAATGAAATATCAGCAAAAATAAAAACTGCTACAGCACCACATAGAAGTGCTTTGATTAAGGAAGCAAAAGCCATTCCTAAAAAGTTAAAAGCAATCCAGGCAGACAGGGCATCCCTGCAACAAAAGATAAAAGCATTAATGGATTCTCTGCCGAATATTCCCCATGAATCGGTTCCACTTGGCAGAACAGATAACTCTGCCAAAATAATAAAGGAGTGGGGTAAAAAACCAAGTTTTTCTTTTAAGCCAAAGCCTCACTGGATTTTGGGCAAAGACCTTGGAATACTTGACATTGAAAAAGCAAGCCAGCTTGCTGGCAGTGGTTTCTATGTAATGAAGGGCATTGGGGCCAGACTGGAGAGAGCGCTTATTAACCTTATGTTGGACTTTCATGAAAAGCATGGTTTTACTGAGGTTGTGCCACCATTAATTGTTTTGCCTTCTGCGGTTTATGGCACTTCCCAGTTACCCAAATTTGAAGAGGACCTCTTTAAGACTTGCTCTGGAAGCTATCTTATTCCCACAGCTGAAGTACCGCTGGTGAATCTTCACGCGGGAGAAATGCTTGAGGAAAACCAACTACCATTGAAGTATGTTGCTTTTACTCCTTGTTTTAGAAAAGAAGCCGGCAAGCATGGGAAGGAAACCCGTGGCATATTCCGTTTGCATCAATTTAACAAGGTTGAAATGGTGGCATTTACCACTGAAAAGGATTCTTTTGAAATGCTTGAAGAGCTCCGCACTTATGCTGAAAAAATACTTGAACTCCTTGAAGTTCCTTATAGAACGCGCTTGCTTCCAGCTGGCGATATGAGTTTTTCTTCTGCCAAGACTTATGATATTGAGTGCTATGCTGCTGCAATGGGTCGCTTTTTGGAAGTGAGTTCTGTGAGCAATTGCACTGACTTCCAGGCACGGAGAATGCACACAAAATATAATACTGGCAGAGAGACAAGGTTTGTTCATACCTTAAATGGCTCTGGCCTTGCTTTGCCGAGATTGTTGATTTCCATTCTTGAAAACAATCAGACTGCGAAAGGCACTGTAAGGATTCCCAAAAGCCTTCAGTCATACTTGGGAGTGAAAGAAATCAAGAGCAAGTGACAAAAACAGGTTGTTTTTTCAAATGCTTTGGCATTACTTTAAATAACTTCCCGAAAAAGTATTTTATTTATACTGGGCCCGTAGCTCAGTCGGCAGAGCACTGGGCTTTTAACCCAGGTGTCGCGGGTTCGAATCCCGCCGGGCTCATGATTCCTTTTTTTGTGAAAGGAAAATTCAATATCTTTAAATTTGTTAGCCGTTACTTTTTTATTAGCGGGTCGGTAGCTCAGTCTGGGAGAGCAATAGGCTGAAGACCTATGTGTCGCGAGTTCAAATCTCGCCCGACCCATTTTTTTATAAGCTGCCCATTTCTTCTTCTATTCTGTGGACTATTATTCCTTTGTCGCTTATTTCCAATGGGTGGAGGTCTTCTGAGTGTTTTGTTCCACGCATTTTTCTTATATGTAGCGTTCTGTTGCTTTGCGAGCCAACGCTTATATAGTGTAATAGAATTACTCCGTCAACCAAATATTCTTCTATCCCGTATTTGCTGAATTTGTTTGATCCTTCGGCCATTTCTGATATTAGCAGAGCGGTTACGCCACTTTTTTGAAGTAGATAGCCTGTTTTGAGCATTGCTTTTCTTATATCATGTTCTTCTTGGAGTTCTAATCCAAGCGCGGGCAGTGAATCAATTACCACTCTTTTTGCGCCGTATCTTTTAATTGAGCCCAAAATTTCCAAAAGCAGTTTGTCTATGTCAAATCCTGTTGTTGGAAGCGAGAATTCTTCTTCTGATGGAATTCCAATTCTTGCTTGTGTTCCATCAATTATTTGAAGCATGTTTGCTTGCTCTGCTTTTCTTAAATCCCATCCAAAGTTCAAGCAATCTTCTCTTATGAGGTTTGGTCTTTCATCAAGTGTTACATAAATTCCCGGTTCTCCATATTGGACAGCGCCAAAATAAATGAATTGCATTGCGAAGGTGGTTTTTCCTGTTCCACAACCCCCGCTTAAAAGAATTGACCTGCCTCTTGGCAAGCCTCCTTGTATGAGTTCGTCAAGTCCGTAAATTCCAGTTTTCACTCTTTCCATTTTTTTCCACCTTCAATATTAGGTGCTCTTTCTTAATATATTTTTTGTTAGGCTCTCTCCGCTTCAAATACTGATGGAATCCGCCTCATTCTTTTGAGTAGTGCCTCAAGCTTGTTTAGGTCTTTTACATTTAATTCAAAAACGCATTCTGTTATGTTTTTTGATGTGCTTTTTGCTTCTGTTCTGTTCACAGCTATTTTGCTTTTCTCGAGTTCTTTTAATAGGTCCATGAGGAGACCAGCTCTTTCAATTGACTTGATTCTTATTTTTGTGGAGTATTTTTTTGCTTTTTCTTTTGCCCATTCTACTTTTACCTTTCTTTTATTGTCAAGTTTTTTTAGGAAGGGACAGTTTTTTCTGTGAATGCTTATTTTTCTCTTTGTTGTCTTAAAGCCAACTATTTCGTCGCCTGCAATTGGGTTGCAGCATTTTGCAATTACTGCTTTTTTTGAATCCGTTGAAATTATCCTTCCATCTGTCTTTCTTTTTTTCTTTTTTTCTTGGGTTGATTTTATTCCGAATAGTTTTTTTATTTTGTCTCTCGCTTTTCCAGTTTTCACAAAGTTTAGCCACTGTCTTTTGGCTGTTCTTTTATTGCTTGTAATTATTGAAACAGTGTTTGCATTTTTTAATTTGAAATTTAAGGGCACGAGTCGGCCGTCGACTATTGCTTTTGAGCATTTTTCTCCAACATCACTGTGGATTGCAAACGCAAAATCCACAGGAGTTGCATTTTCCGGCAGTACAATTACTTCTTTTTTTGGAGTCAGCACAAATATGTTTTTTTGTTCAAGTTCTGCTTTGAGTGATTTCATTAGATTTCTTTTTCCTTTTAGTGTACGTTGCCATTCAACAAGCTGTTTTGCCCAGCTTAGTTGTTTGTCAAAGTGGGCATTTTTTTCAAGTTCTTTGTATTTCCAGTGGGCTGCAAGCCCTTCTTCGGCATTCCTGTGCATTTCAAACGTTCTTATTTGCACTTCAACTGGCTGTTTTTTCCAGAAAAAAACCGCGTGGATTGAACGGTAATTGTTTGGCTTTGGATTTGCAATATAATCTTCAAATTTTCCGAACGGTTCATAGTTTGCGTAAATTAGGCCGAGGATTCTGTAGCAGTCGGTTATTGAATTGCACAGTACTCTTATTCCAAGCAAGTCTAGTATTTCTTCGAATTTTTTTCCACGAAGCATTTTTTTGTAGATTCCATAAAAACTTTTGGCTCTTCCATATACTTGGGCGTTTATTTTTTCCTTTTTTAGAATTTTTTTGATTTCTTTTACTATTCTTTCTACCTTTTTTTCCCTTGTTATTCTTTTTTCTTTCACTTTTCTTTTTATTTCATAGTAATTTTTTGGGTTTAATATTTTGAATGCCAAATCATTGAGTTCCCATTCAATTTTGTAAAGTCCAAGCTTGTGGCTTACAGGTGCATAAATTTCAAGTATTAATCTGGCGAGTTTTTTTCTTTCAGGGCGCTTTTTCTTTACTTCAAACCTTATTTTGTCCAACTGGGAGGCTATTTCTACAAATAGGCTTCTTATGTCCTTTGAGACCCCGAGTATTATTTTGCTTAATTCACTTGGTTTCATCCTGTCAGCATTCTGTTTTTTTATTTCCTTGAGGATAGCGCTTTCTTTCACTATTTCCAATATTTCTTCTCCTGCTGTCTTTCTTATTTCGTCTTCTTTTATGTCTTTTTCATAAAGTGCTTCGTGCAGCATTCCCGCAATAATGGATTGAATATCCAGCTTTAACTCTGCGAGAATGAATGCTGTGTTGAGTTCATGCTGTGCTGTGCTTTTTTTTTGTTTTTTTGTGAGCTCGAAGGCTTTTTCAATTAATTTTCTTTCCTCTGGCAGTGCCCAACTCGTTTTTTTCTTTAATTCCTTCAATGTTCTGTTTTTGTATTTCATTCAATTAATTAAGAGTGATTATTCCTTTAAATCTCGCGGAAGCATTAACTATTTCAATGTTTTTGTTTCATTATTGGTTGGAGGCATTTTTTATGAGAACGCCTATACTGTTTATTAATTTTAAAACATATGAAGCTGGCACTGGCAGTAAAGCATTGGAGCTTGCGCTTCTTGCTGAAAAAATAGCAAAAACCAAAAAAGCATCAATTGCTTTGGTGGTGCAGGCAACAGACATTCGTTTGATTGCCGGAAGAGTGTCATTGCCTGTTTTTGCCCAGCACGTTGACCCAATTGAATTTGGTTCTAACACTGGTAGAATTCTTCCCGAGGCAGTAGTGGAAGCAGGCGCGGTAGGCACTGTTTTAAATCATGCGGAAAATAAACGGGATGACGAATTCCTAAAAAAAGCAATTGCTCGCGCAAAATCGGTTGGCCTTAAAGTAATGGTTTGCGCTGAAGATGTTAACAGAGCAAAACGCATTGCTTCTTTTGAAGTTAAACCCGATTTTATTGCTGTTGAGCCACCTGAACTTATTGGTGGCACGGTTTCTGTTTCAACTGCGCGCCCGGAGCTAATTTCTGATGCAGTCAGGGAAATTCATTCAATTGCTGACATTCCTGTTATTACGGGTGCGGGAATTAAGAATTCAGCGGATGTAATGAGGGCTATTGAATTGGGCACTGTTGGCGTGTTTGTTGCCTCTGGCATAGTAAAATCAGCGGATAAAGAGAAAGCAATACTTGGCTTGATTGCAGGGTTTGGTGTTTGAAATGGAGTTTGAGAATGAAAGAATTCAGGCGGTTAATGTTCCTGAACTGGATGAGTTTGAGAAAGCGAAAGCAAAGAAGGTGATTTTGTCCTATTTTAAAAAGTTTTCAAGGCTTATCCATCCTGATTTTACTCTCCTGATTCATTTTAAGGAATATGAAAAAAGTGGCAATAGAAAAAAGGTTGTTGTTAATTCCCGCATTTCAATGGTTGGTCGTTCAATCAATGCAGAACAGGTGGACTGGAATGCCCTTAAAGCACTTCGCTCTTCACTGGCAACCCTTGAAAGGGAAATAACTAAAAAACTATTAAAGAAAAGGAAAAAAAAGCCAAAAAAAGAGGATTAAAGTGTGGGCTTCCCGGAATCGATTTTTTGGCCAGAAACAAAGTTGCTCCATTGCAGTGCTTGTTTCCGTGACCCCAAAGCATTTCTCTTAAAAGCTACCGTTGCTTTCTTCCGAACCTGGCGGGTTCACTCTTAAAAGAAACCTATGGGGGCAGAAACGCATTGCATTGCAATGGCTTTGTTCCTGTCCGCAAAACCTTTTCCGGGCGTTCGGTCCCAGCATAAAGCGGATTTCTGGCAACAGGGAACCGCTGTCTCCCCGACCTAGCCCACAATTAATTTAGTCCAAGCAATCTTTTAATAATTAGTGCTTTGGTTTTGCTGCAAATCTTGCCCTTCTTTTTCTGTTTCTTGGGATTGTTGTTCTTTTTGTTTTTTCATTTCCTGGTGCATTTCTTCCCTTATTTCTTCTTTTATTTGTTCTCTTAGTTTTTTCATTGGCTCACTTTGCATCATTTCTTCTTGCATTTCTGGCATTTCTTTCATCATTTCTTTTGATTGCTCGATGCCCATTTTTAGTGATTCTTGAATCATTTTTTTGTAAATCCCTTTTTTGAAGAACAAGTAGAGCGCGATTCCAATGTAGGCAATAAAGAAAATAGGCAGTAATGGAAACAGCAAAGGAGAAAACAAGAATACTGGCAGAAGGAGAAAGAAAAGTATTAATGGTAATACTATAAATATCACCATAGTCAAAAGTATCAATTTTAGGTAATTCCCAGTAAATAGACTGGCTCTTGTTCTTTGAATTTTCCCTACAGGCATTTAACTCATACCAATATGCCTGCTTTTTGTATAAAAATCTTTGCGTTTTCGTTTTGTTAGAGTGTGAGCGGGAAACCACGTGACCACACGGCTAACAGTCAGCATCAGGCGCAATCGAAAAACCCGTATGCAGAACGACTTCAACAGGTTCGGCACTTTACCCAATACAGAAACAGGCAATGGTTCGCTCTCATCTCACAGCTTAAAAGCTGTAGTCTAAAGAAAAGTTTTATAGGACGACTGACGATGTAGGCCTTGATAGATGTCAGTTTAGGACTTTTAGTTCTTTGCCTATTTTTTCGAATTTTTCCAGTGCTTCATCCAAGTCTTCTTTGCTGTGCGCGGCATTCACCATTGTTCTAATCCGTGCCTTGTCTTTTGCAACCATTGGGTACACTATTGGTAATGCAAACACTCTTTCCTCGAACAGCCTTTGGCTGAATTTTACCGCAACACTGCTTTCTCCAAGCATTATTGGCGTAATTGGTGTCTGGCTTTTTCCCGTGTCAAATCCAAGGACTTTCAGTTTTTCCTTGAAATATTTTGTGTTATCCCAGAGTTTTTTTACATAGGAGTCGTCTCTTTCAAGCAATTCAAGCGAGGCAATGCAGGCTGCTGTAACTGCTGGTGGCGAACTTCCGCTTAAAAGCCATGTCCTGCTTTTATTGTAAGCATAGTCACACATTGCTTTGCTTCCGCTTACATAGCCACCGATTACCCCAAAGGCTTTGCTGAATGTTCCCATTTCAAATTCTACTTTTCCTTCGAGTTTGAAATGGTTTACTATTCCTTTTCCTTTTTCTCCGAGGACGCCGTCGCCGTGAGCGTCATCAACGTAAACCATTGTATTGTGCTTTTTTGCAAGTTTTGATATTTTGTCCAATGGCGCAATGTCTCCATCCATGCTGAAAACGCCATCGGTAACGATTAGTTTTTTGTTGTACTCTTTTTTGTCAGATTCTTCCAGTGTTTCAGCAAGTTTTTCCATGTCACAATGTGCATATACTGCCCTTTCAGCCTTGCTTAAACGCACTCCATCAATAATGCTTCCATGGTTTAATTCATCACTTATTATTAGGTCTCCGTTTTGCATTACCGCCGGAATTAATCCAGCGTTTACTGCAAAACCTGTTTGATAGTATACTGCGGATTCGGTTCCTTTAAATCTTGCAATTGTTTCCTCCAGTTTTAAGTGCAAGTCCATTGTCCCAGCTATTGCTCTCACTGAACCAGAGCCAACTCCGTATTTTTCAACTGCTTTTATTGCAGCTTTTTTTAGTTCTGGATTATTGCTTAACCCAAGATAGTTGTTAGAGCACAGCACAATTACTTCTTTGCCTTCAACAATGCTTCTTGCATCGGAAGCGCTTTCCATTGATCTTAGTTTCCAGTCAAGGTTTTTTTCCCTTAATTCCTCCATTGCTTTTTCGAAAAATTCTTCCCCAACCATTAATACCACCGCAAGAATTAGGGACAGAAGTTTTTTTTATTTTTCTCAGTTCATTACTGGCATGAAGGCATTGGTAAAATCCAGCCCAAAAAGGGGTCTCGAATTAATGGATGTTGAAACGCCTTCTCCGGGCAAAGGCGAATTGCTTATAAAAGTAAAAGCCACGACTATTTGCGGCACTGACCTGCACATTTTTGAGTGGAATGACTGGGCGAGCGGCAGGATTAAGCCACCGCTTATAGCCGGGCACGAGGTTGGTGGGGAAATCGTTGAATTGGGTGAAGGCGTGCAGGGATTTGAAAAAGGTGAACTTATTTCTGTTGAAACCCATGTTTATTGTAATGAGTGTTTTCAGTGCAGAATCGGCAATAAACACATTTGTGAAAATGTAAAAATATTTGGTGTTGACTTAAACGGTGTGTTTGCAGAGTATGCAATTGTTCCTGCGCAGAATGCTTGGAAGAACCCCAAGCAAATGAAACCAGAGATTGCTTCAATACAGGAACCATTTGGCAATGCAGTTCATTCAGTTTTTGTTGGCAATGATCAACTGGAGGACAGCAATGTGCTTGTAACAGGCGCTGGTCCTATTGGTTGTTTTGCTTGCGGGATTCTAAAAGCGGCTGGTGCAAAAAAGGTAATTATTTCAGATATTAATGATTATCGCTTGGAGTTAGCGGCAAAAATGGGCGCAGATGTTTTAGTGAATGCAAGCAATGAGAAACTGGTTGATGTTGTAAAAAGGGAAACAGCTGGCAGGGGGGCTGACGTCTTTCTTGAGATGGCTGGAAGTAGTGCTGCTTTAAGTGATGGATTGAATGCATTGAGGCCTGCTGGCAGGGTTTCCATTCTTGGCATTTTTGCAAAGCCGGTGCCATTGGATGTAACCAATGGTTTGGTTTTTAAATATGCCAAGGTTTTTGGAATTAATGGCAGGCTTATTTTTGGCACTTGGAAAAAAACAAGTGAGTTGATTGAAAAAAAGCTTGTGGATCCAAGCCCTGTTATCACTCACAGGTTTTCAATGGATGACTTTGAAGAGGGTTTTTCACTGCTTGAAGAAGGCAGGGCTGGAAAAATTGTATTAGTGCCATGATTTTGTGTTTTTGCAATTAAATGTCTTCAATTCCTTTTTCTGTTATTTGGTATATTGCTTCTCCGTCTGGAAGGTTCGGTGAATCAATGAGTCTTGCTATTCTTTTGGGACCCTTGCTTTTTCTCAGGTAAAGCCTTGTTTTTGAAGCATGCCCTACAACGTTTCCACCAATTGGTGTTGTCGGATCACCAAAAAGAATGTCAGGCCTTTCCATTACCTGGTTTGTTACTAGTACTGCAATATTGTTTATTTCAGCCATTTTCATTAACTGCCTCATGTGTTTGTTTAGTTTTTGCTGTCTTTCTGCAAGCAGGCCTCTTCCAATATATTCTGATCTGAATTGAGATGTAAGCGAGTCAACTATGAGTAATTTGATGTTTTTTTCTTTTATGAGCTGTTCTGCTTTTTCTGCTAAGAGCATTTGGTGGTCTGCATTGTAAGCACGTGCTACGTAAACGTTTTTGAGTGTTTTTTCTGGGTCAAGTCCTTGTGCTTTTGCTATTTCCACTACTCTCTCTGGCCTAAATGATGCCTCTGAGTCAATGTATAAAACATTGCCATTCAAGCCGCCTTTTTCCACTGGCAATTGGGCCATTACGCATAATTGAAAGCACCACTGTGTTTTGCCTGAGGACATTTTGCCGTATATTTCGGTAATGCTTTGTGTTTCCACTCCTCCACCTAAAAGTGCGTCAAGTTCTTTGCTTCCTGTTTTCAGCTTGCCTATTTTTTCCCTTCTTTTTTTTATTTTGTCTGCTGTTTCAAAGCCCATTTCAAGCGCATCTCTTGCAGCTTTTATGGCTTTTTCTGCTGTTTTGTCTCCAAGTCCTGCTACTTCCATTAATTCCATTGGAGAGGCAACCGCAATGCTTTCAAGCGTTTTATAGTTTGCTTTGAATAGTTTTTCTGCTCCTTGTGTGCCGATTCCAGGCAAATCCTTTATTTCCTTTATTTCTCCCATAAACATCACTCCGATTAATTTTTTGTTGCAAGCTTTTTATTTCTTTTTCCACACCTCTTTTCCTCTAAACTTTTTCTATTTCTTCTATTGTTCTTTTTATTTCACTTTCAATGTTTGGTTTTTTTACTTCACTCACAATAAAGTCAATTTGTTCTGTGTCATAGCGGTTTTCGTTTGCTTTTCCGCTTACCAGTATTGTTTTTCCAATTATTTTGTCTTTAATGCTGTTTTCTGTTGGAATTTCTTCTATTGTTTTAATTCCAAGAACGCTTAAAGCGTTCCTTCCAAAAAAAGTGCAGTTCATGTTTTCTTCGCCGTCATCAAGCACAATTGACACAAAAAGCCTTTTTTTTGGTTTTACTTCGCCGCATTTTTCGCATACAAAGGAGTTTCCCTCTGTTTCAACCCTTTTTCCGCATTTTTTGCATACATTGAATTCTCCGATTCTGCTCACTTGGCTTACAATGCCCAAAATTTCAGCATTCATGCCTTCTTCGAGTTCTGTTATTCTTGTTCTTTTGAATTGTTGTCCGAGCAATTTGCTTATTTCGGGCAATTCAACTGAGCTTGGTTCTCGGAGAATTCGTGAACTCCAACCCAAATGCAGTTCCAGGCCATTAATGCCTTTTTTTGTGTAAGCGTTTTCTATTTTTATTAGTTCTCCAAGTTGGAGTGCGTTGGCTTGTTCTGCCAGGCTTTGCCAAGCTGTTGCCCTTATAGTGCCTGTTTCGTCTGCAATTTCAAGGTTTAAAACAGTTCCTTTTCCATTGACTGAGGTGAACTGCCGTAATTCAAAGATTCTTGCAACGCGGCAGAACAAATCAATTCCATTCATTCCTTCGCTGAGCTCATTCACTTTTTTGACATTGCCTTTTGCTGCGGGCAGTGAGGTATCATCTTCTTTTGAAAATTCGATTTTTCCATTATAGCCAAGGCTTAACTGGAGCTTGTTGTTATATGTTGAAGCAAAGCAGTTTTTGAGTATTGCAATGTCCCCCTTTTCCACTTTTTTTTCATCCAACAAGTCAACGTCTTTCTCCCACAGTGCCAACCTTATTTCACCGCTTTCATCGCCCAAAAGCAAAGAACAGT
Organism: Candidatus Iainarchaeum sp.; assembly: GCA_017608575.1. Taxonomy (GTDB): domain Archaea; phylum Iainarchaeota; class Iainarchaeia; order Iainarchaeales; family DTGL01; genus JAFCFP01. The sequence goes on from JAFCFP010000010.1 coordinate 21,849, forward strand.
ATTTTTTCTTTTTTCCGTTTTTTTCGGTTGTACGCGGCGAGAAAACTGCTAGAATCCTTGCCTTTAATTCAATGTTTCTCTGCCCTTCTTTTAGTTCTGAAATTTTTTCCCTGCTGGAAATGGCTTCATCTAATCCGAGTTCGAGGCCGAGCTCTTTTGCAATCATGAAAGCTGCGCCTTCATTGGTGAGCAGTCCTGAGAATTTGTCTTTTTTTTCTTCGATTAATTCCAATACCTCTTTTTTTGTTCGCCCTGTTTCTTTTGTGATTTTTTCCACTAATTCCTCGAAGTTTAATGTGTTTTTCATTCTATCCAATGGATTCATTGCTGCATTATTTTTTTAATGAATTCCCTGTTTTCTTTAATCAATGTTTGAAGAAATAAAAAAGAACCTTTTTGTTTATTATTCCCCGAATGCTGGCAGTAATGCTTATTTGTTGGTTGGCAAAAAAATTGCATTAATTGATTCCTCTCTTAAAATAAACTCCCAGGAATTAAGGGAGTCACTTGCTTCGGAAAGCATTAAGCCAACAGATGTTGATTTTGTATTGCACACTCACGGGCATGCAGACCACTTTGGCTCTGATGCATTGTTTAAGAATGCTGAAATAAAAATGCATTCATTTGATGCAGAGTATGTTTCCATTCGCGATTTTTCGTTTACTGGTTCTGGCGCATTTGGCCAGGATTTTTTTCCAAGAATTAATTCCTTTTTTTCAAGCGGTGAAAGGATTTCACTTGCACCGTTTGAATTGGAAGTTGTTTTCACTCCAGGACACACTGCTGGCAGCGTGTGCTTTTATGACAAAAAGAACAAACTGCTTTTTTCCGGGGACACGCTTTTCAGGGATGGCTATGGTCGCACAGACCTGCCATCTGGAGATATTGGACAAATGAAAAAATCAATTGAATTGATTTCAGGGCTTGATTTTGAGTTGCTTTTGCCAGGGCATGGCTTAATTCTTAAGGGAAGCCAGGAGGAGAACATTAACTCGGTTTTAAAAACACTTAGCATTAAATACATTTAATTAAAAAAAGGTCATTGTATGAATGCAGAAAAGCATTTTGGAAGGTTTTATTCGAGCATAATTGAAAAGATTGAACGTCAGCATGGCTTGGTTTTTTTGGTTATTGACCCACCAAACCAGGACCCTGAAACAGCTGGAAAGATTGCAAGGCTTGCAGAGGAAGCAAAAATTGATGCAATTGCTGTTGGTGGATCAGTTGGAGCACAGGGTGCTTTGCTGGATGAAACAATAACGCAGATAAAAGAGAATTCTTCTCTTGGTGTAATATTATTTCCCGGGAATATTGCAACACTGTCCTCTAAGGCGGATGCAATTTATTACATGAGCATGCTTAACTCGCTTGACCCATATTACATAAGCGGTGCCCAGATCGCTGCTTCACTGCCGGTTAAAAAATCAGGCTTGGAGGTAATTCCAACCTCTTATATTATTGTCGAACCAGGAAGGGCTGTTGGCTGGGTTGGACGCGCCAAACTTGTTCCAAGAGAACTGCCCTACCTTGCAGCAATAACTGCCCTAGCAGGCCAATACATGGGTTCTCACATGGTAATACTTGAGTCAGGTGGTGGAGCGCCAAAGCCGGCTCCGCTGCAAATGATAAAGCAAACAGCAGAGTTAATTAATGTGCCACTGGTTGTGGCTGGCGGTGTTAAAAACAAGGAGCACGCTCGAGCAGTAATAAAAGCAGGAGCAGACATTATCCATGTCGGCACAGCAATAGAGCATTCTTCATCCAACATAAAGCAGGCAAAGAAAAAGCTTGAATTGTTTTCCAACGCGGTTAGAAAAGCTGGAAAGGAAAAGCACTAATTCCAGAGCTTTAATTCATCAATTGTTTTCTCTAATGCTTGTAAGGAATTAAACATTGGCTTCCATCCAAATTCCTTTATTTTGTTAATTGAATAGTTTCTTTCCCTTTGCAGCCTGTGGATGTAAGCTGGTCTAAAAAGGGTTTTTTTGTTCAGCAAAAAACAAATTGTTATGTATAAAATTGAGATTGTTTTTGCCAGCCATACGGGGATTTTTATTGGTTTTCCCTTTTTTCCAAGCAGTTTTCTTAAATGAATGTAGAACTCTTCAAGCGTTACTGCTTTTTCCTCTGCCACAATGAATGTTTCTCCTTCTGTTTGCTCGTTTTCAAGGCAGAATACTATTGCTTCCACCAAGTCATCAACATATACTAACTGGAATTTGTTCTTTCCACTGCCAATTAATGGAAATCCTTTTTTTGCAAGCAATATAATGCTTTTCCAGTAAGAATTCGCTCCAAGCACTAATGCAGAGCGAATAATTGTCACAGGCACTAATTCTTGGAATTGTTCCACTTTTTCCTCAGCCAATGCCTTGCTCTTTTCATAACGCGTTACCGGATTCGGCTTGGTCATTTCATTTGCTTGTTTTTTTAGCTCCCCCATTACGCCAACAGTGCTCAAAAAAATAAACCTTTTCATTTTTTCCCTTGCGCTGGCATTAAGCAATGCTTCAGTGCCTTCAACGTTTGTTTTAAAAAGCGTTTTTGAGTTTTCATCCAGTTCTGCCGCTAAATGCACTACTGCTTCAATTCCTTTTATTTTTCTGGCAAGCCTTTTTGCATCAAGCAACGAATCTCCTTTTTTCAGGTCAAATTCCCTTACTTTTATGCCTTTTTTCCTTAACGCTTCCACCAGCCTTTTTCCAATGAATCCCTCCGAGCCAGTTACAAGCACTTTCATATAATCCCTCAAGCACAATTATCAATTAATCCTTTTTGGCTTTCCAAGCATCATTAAATCCTGTCCAATTTTTTCAATTTTAATCCCTTCAATCAGTTTTTTTGGATTTTTGTTTCCCTTATAAAACCTTAACCCTTTTCCGAGCTTCTTTTTTGAAATAAAAAACATTATTTCATCCGCGTGATTGCCTTTTAAAAAAGAAGTATTTATTTTTTGCCCGCCTTCCACGAGAACACTCATTATTTTCCTCTTTCCTATTTTTTCAAGCACTTCGTTCAAGTCAAACAAGTTATTTTTTGCAGTTGCCGGCAAAAGCACTGCCTTTCCTTTAAGGAATTTTTTCTTTTTTGAACGCAGTCCCTTTTTGTAAAAAATAATTGTTTTGCCGTTTTCATTTAATAGTCGAGCATTCAATGGAATTTGAAGCAGTGGATCCAATACAATCCTTGTTGGATTCCTGCCTTGTCCAAGCCGGCATGTGAGCCTTGGGTTGTCCTTTTTAACTGTGCCAATTCCTGTCAGCACTGCTTCGAATTCGTTCCTCAATTCATGCACCCTTTTTCTTGAAGCATTGCATGAAATAATTTTTCTCCGGCCGTTTCCAAATGAAATAAAGCCATCAGCGCTCATTGCAATCTTTAATAACACGAACGGTTTTCCAGTCAGAATCCATTTATTGAATGCTTTGTTTAACTCTATTGCCTCTTTTGAATTCAGCACTTCAACCTTTACTCCTGCCTTTTTTAGTTTTTTGATGGCTTTGCCTTTTGCTTTTGGGTTTTGGTCAATTGCTCCAATGGTTACCTTTTTTATGCCGTGCTTTATTATTTTGTCTGTGCATGAACCGGTTCTTCCACGAAAATCGCATGGCTCAAGTGTTACAATCATTTCAGCTCCTTTTGCTCTGTTGCCTGCTTTTTCCAATGCAATTGCTTCAGCGTGTTTTCTCTTTCTCTCCCCATGATAGGCTGTTGCAATTATTTTTTTGCCCTGCAGGATAATGCAGCCAACCAATGGCCTGTGCTCTGTTTTTCCAATTCCTTTTTTTGCAATCTCTATTGCTTGCCAAATAAAACGTTTCATAATTTACTGAAAGCTGGTTTTTCTTTTAATTGAATGCCTTTTTTTGCTTGTTTTCATAAATCCTTTAATAGTTTTCTGCCCATTTTTCTATCAATTTTAATAGGAATTCCTATTCCATTGCGGGAAGTGGCTGAGTGTTTGGAAAAGAAAAAGACCTTGCAAGAATAGCCGAAGGAGAGCCCTTTGAATTGCTTGTAAAATTAAAAGGCGAACTCCTTAGAAGAGAAAACGAATTAGCTGAAAAAGGAATTGTTGACAGGGAAATATTGGTATTGTTAAACAAGCTTGGAAGAGAAATCCAAGTACGAAGAGAAGGACTTGTGGAAAAAAATGAATTGAATTCAAGGGTAATGTCTCTTGTAAGAGACATTGACAGAAAACTAAAAGAAACAGCTTCAAAAATTGAACGCGAACCAGTTGAAGAATTACAAGAAAACCTGAAAGTAGCAAGAACAAGCAGACACATTCAAAGACTTAAGCA
>JAFCFP010000011.1 GCA_017608575.1 Candidatus Iainarchaeum sp.
TTAATGGAGAGGGGTTGTTTATGAGTGTACTTCGGCTTTTAACAAAACCCAAAAAAACGCATCACTTGGGTGTATGCGTTCCAGAGCACCAAAAAGAAAAGATTGAACTGGAAATAAAGGAAATTGAAAAAGAAAAAAAGAAACAAAGCGTTGAAAACAATGCTTTTGAGGTTTCAGGTTATTATGAAGTGTGGGGCAATGCAATGTTAAAGGGCACTCTTTTGAGTGGAAGGATTACTTCAAAAAACAAAATCGTTGTTGACGGCAAAGAAATAAAAATTAAGGAGATTCAATTCAATGGAAGAAAAGCAAAAGCCCTCCAAGAAGGCGAAACAGGGGCATTGTTTTTGAACGCAAAAGGCCTGCGCATTGAAGCAGGACAAGTAATTGAAATAAAATAACTGCTTTAAAAAAAGCGAAGATTTATTAATTCATTTTTTGTTATTTTTTATACTCTAAAAATTGCACGGGTAGGGAAGTGGCCAAACCCGCGAGACTCAAGATCTCGTCGCTTAGTGCGTTCGGCGGTTCGAATCCGCCCCCGTGCACTTGTTCAGCAGTTAAAAAGCACCAAAAAATATTTTAAATAACATATAAGGGTGTTTTTTATGAACGCTGAACGCAATGGCTTTCATTATTATGAACGCCGCTATAAGAATTTATGCAAGCGCTTTGAAGCCGAAAAATGATTGAACAAAGACTTGGGCAAAGTTAAAAAACGCAGAAAACAGCGTGTTATTTTGCCTTCTCAAACGAGGCTTTCTTCCCGCATAGAATGGAGGGAGTCAGTGTTCCGAGCAATGGATAAGAAAGAGGATTGGAGATAGATAATTATTATTGGTATATATGTTATCTAATACATATATATCTATCTCGAAAAAAGTCAAGATGTATTCTAATAGTATATGATATTTACCAATATGTTATATAATGAGAATTCAATTTTTTTAAACCAGTTTCTCTCTTAAGCTATAACTATAGAAAAGTTTATTTAAAAAAAAATTTTTTTATTTTTGTAAAAATAGATTCTTTGACTCTTGACTCTTTTTCACCTCCATCCACTGGTTTTTCCTCTTTGCCTTCTTTTTCTTTGTTTACCCAATTGGGTTTGTAATCTGGAGCGCGTCTTTCAATTACTGGTCTTTGTTCGATGACTATTTCTTCTTGTTTTTCTGTTTCTACTCTCTCTGTTTTTTGATTCGTTTTTTGTTCAATCTCACTTTCAATTTTTTCAATTTGTTCTTCTAAATATCCAGACTTATAAATTCCTTTTGTTTCAATAAGGTAATTTCTTAAAGGAAGTATTAACTTAAAAGTCATTTCTTCTTGGTATTGCCGATTGTATCTTTGACGACATTTCAATAATTTTTTGTAAAAACCTAAAATAAGTTGCAAAGTTTTCCTTAATTCATTTTTTGCACTTTTTTTACTACTTTTATTGGGAAATGTTGACCAAATTTCATAAAAATCATCGTCATATTCTTTGAATGGATGTTCTGATCGGGGTCTGCAAAATTCATATTTAAATTCATCATAGATTTTATTAAATCTGATTTCTGTTTTAGTTGGTTTCTTTTCCTTTTTCACTTTTTTTCTTTTATGATCTTTTTCTGTTTGTTCTGCATTTTCTTCAAATCGGTGTTCTTTCCTATATTTCCACACCGCTTGTCTAATCAAATTAAGCTTTTTTTGAAATTCTGGTCCATGATTGTCTTCAAAATAATGGCAAAATTCGTGTTCAGCAGTATCAATTATTTTATCAAAATCCATGTCCGGCATTTTCATTATTTGCCGAGAAATACAGATTTGGCCTCCTGGGACGTCGTAATGATAGTGCGCAAGTTCTTCACCGTTGTCTGCTGGGCAAAAACCATCCCAAAACTTTAGTTTTGGTTGTTCTACGCCTGTTATTTCAGAGCATATCTTAACAATTTGCTTAAAAAGTGCTTCTTTTTTCTTAAGTATTTTAGTTTCGAATTCGTAAACATCCATCGAATACCCAATATAGTATGTCGCGATAAAAAACTGTGGCGAAAAGTGTAAAAAACTTATTTTGGGCCTATTTTTGCATTGTTTCTTTACATTTCTTTTACATTTTTGAAAGAGCTCAAAGACAAGGGCAATTACTCAATCAAGCAAGGCAAAGAACTCCAAAAATAAGTCATTTAAGAACGCTTTGCTTGTTTTTTCAGTATTCTTAAAAGTTGCAGGTTGGTTACAGCTTTTCCATTAGCATATCTGAAAGGATTGGCTTTCTTTGGATTGAAATAAATTGGCGGTCCAGTGTAATTTGGAATATTTTTAACTTCAATTCTCTTTTGGGTTGTTGATCCCTTTTTAGGCATGTTTCTAAAGGTTCCTGGCTTGTTAAATAGGCCCACTGATTCACCACAAATTATTTATAGAATGGATTACAGAATATAATGCCTTACTATTTTAAATGTTTTCGCATTAAATGGATTTCAGGAAGGTCAGAAAGGAAAACTGGGAAGGAAAAAAATGGTTTTTGAATGGATTGGTGCAACAGGCTTATGCCTTATACTAATAGCGTTTTTCATGGATGAATTTAATAAATGGGACAATGATGACTACATTTACAATTTCATTAATTTGTTTGGAGCATTACTCATGTTAGTGTACGCTGTTTCTCTTGGTGCAGCAGCCATAATGTTTACAATACTCGAAGCAGTTTGGGCAGGAATTGCCTTGGTAAAACTTGGAAAAATCACTCGTGCGCGGAGAGCAGCAATAAAGCCAACAGAAGAAGAAACAATGAATGCTTTGGAAGCAGCCAGCGAAGAAGAATTACAGGAATGAACTGCATTGAACTGCATTCACATGCCGAGTTTTTCCCTTGCTTTTGCAGTCATTCTTTCAGGTGACCAAGGTGGCTCAAATACAAGTTTTACTTCCACTTTTGAAATGCCGGGAATTTTTGCAACAGCTTCTTCCACTTTCCCAGCAATCATTCCCTGCATTGGACACATTGGATTAGTCAAAGTCATTTCAATTAATGCCTTTGAGTCTCGCACTTCAATGTTGTAAATGAATCCAAGTTCCACTACACTCAATCCAATCTCTGGATCAATTACGCTGGCGAGCGCTCTTTCAATTTCTTTTTTTGAAACCATTAAAATCGCAGCATTAAAAAAATTGCCGAATCATTTAACTGTAATAGCTGAAACAGGGCAGTTTTCTGATGCCTGTTTTGCACAGCCAGTGTCCTCTGTGTTTTTCACTTTTGCTTTTGCGCCATCCATTTCAAAGTTTGCAGGACACAATGCAACGCAAGTGCCACAGCCAATGCATTTGTTTTGGTCCAATTCAACAGTTGCCATTAAAAAACTCCTCCTTTTAATCAATTTTAAGCAATGCCTTTAATTCTGGCACATTATAACCAATTACTATCTTTCCATCAATATCAATCACTGGGACACCCATTTGGCCGCTTTTTTCAATCATTTCCTTTGCTTTTTCTCTGTCCATTGAAACATCAATGTCTTCAAATTTTATTCCATGCTCTTTTAAGAATTCCTTGACTTTCAAGCAGTAAGGGCATGCGGGAGTTGAATACACTATAACTTTTGCCATTTTTTTTCCTCCACTTTCATCCAATAATAAAAAATAAAAAAAGGGCAAATGTTTTTATTAACACTGCCCTGAACCACTATTGGCACCGCTTTCACTGTAGGTTTGAGAAAAGCTTCTTGCAGCGGCTTCCTCTGGAACTTTTTCATTGCACGCGTCTGGCTCTTTTGAAAAAGAACAACACAAAAGCTCTTCAACCATTGCAGCAGAACGCATTGTTTTGCCTAAAGCAACAGCTGATTGAGATTCCTGGACTCTTTTGCCATTCAAAATAAGAGTAGGCGAGCCAGTGATGTTATATTGGTTGGCCAAATCAAAGTCTGCTTTTGCATAATTCAAGCCAGTATCGCTGTCCATGCAGGCATTCAATGCATTCAAGTCAATTTCGGCTTCTCCAAGGCATTCTGTTGTTTTGCCTTCCTTTATAAAGCAACCCACATACTTCCAGTACTTTTCTGGTTGTTCTTCCCTAATGCAAATCTGCCTAAAATTCTCTTGTGCTTCTTTGTCGCCGTGCATTGATGTCACTTTGCCGTCAACAATGTCTCCAATGTAATGCACTTTTATGTTTTCTTTTAGTTCGGCTGGCAATTCATTAATAATTCTTTGCATTTGAATTCCAAAAGGACAATAGGAAACAACAAATGCCAATAATTCTGGCTTTTCTGTTTTTTCCATGTTCTCGCATTTAAGGCTTTCCTGTGGCACTGGGCTTGACTGGGGAGTTGGAGTCGGCAGGGCTTCATCCAAATCAAACACGTTCCCTAAAATTATTTTTCCAGTGCTCTTTGTTACAAGCACGTAGGTTTTTTGAACAGTTTTGTCATTCAAAACGAGTTCAACTGGCACAGTGTAAGCAAAATCATCCTCTTTTTCAACGCTGTCAACTTTTGTTGAAAGGTCTTTATTGCCTGTAAGCGCAAAAATATTCTCCGAAAAAAACTGCTGTGCTTTTGAAACAGCTTCTTCCTCGCTTAAAACAGGTGCAAGTGACGGCGTTGGTTCAATGTTGCAACTGGCATTATTATTTTCGTTTTGGTTAGGCACTGGCTGCTGGCTGGAAAGACTTATTCCAAAAAGCAATCCAAACACCAATCCAAGAAGCAGTCCTGCAATAATGCCACTTATTATAATAGGCATAGTTTATGAAAAAAGAGGTTTTGGTTTAATTCTTTCACTTTTTTCCTCTTTGGCGTCCTTTTTTTCTTTATTTTTTTTACTCATTAAAAATTCCTCCAGCCGTTTCCATTTTCAATTTGACAGCAAAAATTACACTGATTAATTCTTTTAAACTTAACCAATTATTATGGTTTTTTCCATAAAACTTGAATGTTTAATGGAATTGAACTTATTGATTTTCTGTTTTTTAACCCAATTTATTTATTTTAAAAAAAAGCAATCTTTTTACCAGACTGGTGAGCCTGCTCTGCTAAGAGAGTTGGCATGAACCCGCTCCCAAGCGAGCGGGTTTATTCACTTTAATTTTTTTCCACCCATTACAAAAAAAGAACCTTCTCTTCCAAAAAGCCATGAAAGCTCTGATAAAAAAATGCTTTTCTTCAATGAAGGCTTACATCCAAGAAAAGCAATATTGTTTTCAGAAAACCATTCCAACACTTCTTTCACTGAATGATGGGATTCAAAAGGGTGAGCTAAAGCATCAGCAAGAACATTTTCAGAATTATATTTTTTTCCAAACAACCTTTTGGCTGTTTTGAGCCTGCTTTCAGCATTATTAGAACTCAAAGCGCGCACAATTGCAATTTTTACCCTGTGCCTTGCGCGGCCATAACGATTATACAATCCAATGCAGATACTGCCATTGGGTTTTACAAAAGAACAGATTTTTTCAAAGTTTTTTTTGGGGTCGGGCGTGTGGTGGAGTACACCGAGAGAAACACACAAATCAAATTTTTCAAGCGAAGAAAAACTAATTATTGGTGAATTAACAAATTTAACATTTTTTAATTTCAACTGTGCTTTTTTCTTTTCAGCGAGTTCAATCGACTTGGAGCTAATGTCAATGCCTGTAACGTTCGCTCCAAACAAAGCCATTCCACAACTTAACTCGCCTGTGCCACAACCGGCTTCAAGTATTCTTTTTCCCTTGAAAAAATCACCATTGCTTTCATTGATTGCTGGAAGAAACCATTCAGCGTAATTTTTCAATTCCTTTTTTGTCATTTTTCTAGCGGGATAGGGAAATTTTTCATAAAACCTTTTAACCTCTGGATTGAAACAGGAACGCATTTAAAACAACCGTTTTTTTTAATCAACGACATCAATAAATTCGCGGGCTTTTCCCTTTATTTTTTTGGTTGTAATTGCAGCGCTCGCACGGGCTTTTCCAAGCAATAATTCAAGCTCTTCTCTTGAAATCTTGTCTTCAAAAAACAAATCAGTTGCTTCAACATCAATATCTTTTTCAATTATTTCCTTTTCAATGAATTTTTTTACAGCTGTTTCAATCAATTCCTCTTTTTTTTTCTTGGAAAGCTTTGCAATTATTTCAAGCCTTGCAAGGGTTTGCTCTGAAAAATTAACACAAAACCGTTTTTTTGCCATTATTCCACCGCATAAATTAATGCATTACTGCTTAATAAATTTTTCAATCGAGCTCGTGGCCCATTTTTTCCTTTTTTGTGCGCAAATACTTATGGTTGTACTTGTTTGGTTTTATTTTAATTGGAATCCTTTGAACCACTTTTAGGCCATAACCATTCAATGCAACAATTTTTTTGGGATTGTTTGTAAGAAGCCTGATTTTTTTAACGCCGAGTTTTCTCAAAATCTGTGCTCCAATTCCATATTCTCTCAAATCACTTTCAAAGCCAAGCTCAAGGTTTGCTTCCACTGTATCAAACCCTTTTTCCTGCAAGCTGTAAGCCTTTATTTTGTTGACAAGCCCAATGCCCCGGCCTTCATGCTCTGGAATGTAAACAACAACACCTTGTCCGTTTTTTTGAATTCTCTTCATTGATTCAACCAATTGCTGCCTGCAATCACACTTCATTGAATGAAACACATCCCCAGTCAGACAACCTGAATGCATTCTAACCAAAACCGGTTCGCTTTTCTGCCAGTGGCCTTTCACCAATGCAGCGTATTCTTGGCCTGAAAGCTTGTGCCTGAAACCGATTACTTTAAATTCGCCGAATTCGGTTGGCAGTGTAGCCATTGAGGCTTTTTCCACAAGCGATTCGTTTTTGAGCCTGTATTTAATGAGGTCAGAGATTGAAACAATTTTTATGCCGTGTTTTTTTGCAAGCCTTTCAATGTATGGCATTCTTGCCATTTTTCCATCTGGTCTCATTGTTTCGCCGATTACTCCAACAGGTCTCATTCCAGCAAGCTTTAACAAGTCAACACAGGCTTCAGTGTGACCGGCTCTTTCAAGCACGCCGCCATCCCTTGCAACAATTGGAAACACGTGTCCCGGCCTGAAAAGATCCTCTTTTTTGGAATGGGGATTTGCTATGACCCTTACAGTTTTCACTCTGTCAGCAGCGCTCACTCCAGTGGAAGTGCCCTTTACAGCATCAACGCTCACAGTAAATCCAGTGCCAAACCTGTCCTGCGTTGAAGTCATTGGAGGGAGGAAAAGGCGTTCTGCTGTATTTGAATCAATTGGAGCACAAATAATTCCAGAGGAATTCTGAATAATGAAATTCATCTGTTTTACGGTTATTTTTTCCGCTGCACATATTAGGTCTCCTTCATTTTCCCTGCCTTTGTCGTCTACTACAATTACAATGTTTCCTTTTTTTAGTTCCCTTAATGCATTGCTTATTCTTGAAAGAGGCATAATTTATTACCTTTTTTTTAATAGCCTTAATTAAAGCAAATTTACGGATAATTGGGGGCTTCCTCGGTTATTTTAATGTCATGTGGATGTGACTCTTCCAGTGAAGCAGAAGTAATTTGTAAAATTTTTGCCTTCCTTTTCAATTCTGGAATGTTTCTTGCGCCAATGAGCCCCATGCCACTTTTAAGTCCACCAATTAACTGGTAAACCATTTCATCAATTCTGCCCTTAAAGGGAACAATTCCCTCAATGCCTTCCGGTACAAGCTTGTCTTTTTTTGAAACATGTGACTGGAAATAGCGGTCCTTTGAGCCCTGCAACATTGCACCCACAGAACCCATGCCCCTGTATTGTTTGTATTTTCGGTTGTTCAAATAAATAATTTTTCCCGGTGTTTCCTCACAGCCAGCGAAAAGCGAGCCAATCATTATACTGTCAGCTCCAACCGCGAGAGCCTTTGTTATGTCGCCAGAATACCTTATGCCGCCATCAGCAATAATTGGAACTTTTCCCTTTGCTGCTTTGGAGCAATCCATTATTGCAGTTATTTGTGGAACTCCCACACCGCTTATTACTCGAGTGGTGCAGATTGCTCCAGGACCGACGCCAACTTTTACTGCATCAACACCTGCTTCAATTAAATCCTTTGTTGCTTGGGCTGTTGCAACATTTCCAGCAATAATTTGAACGTCAAATTTTTTTTTGAATCTTTTAACCGCTTCAATTACGTTCTTTGAATGACCATGAGCAGTATCAATCACTATTATATCACAGTCCCTTTCGAGTAACAATTCAACGCGTTCATCGTCCTTTGGGCCAACAGCTGCGCCAACCAACAAGCGACCTTTTTTGTCCTTCACTGCATTGGGGTATTTTTCTCTTTTTTCAATGTCAGTGCTTGTAATCAAGCCCTTTAGTTTTCCGTCTTTGGAAACAATTGGAAGTTTTTCAATTTTGTGCCTTTGAAGTATTTTTTTTGCTTCTTTTAGGGAAATTCCTTTTTCAACAGAAATAACATTCTTTGTCATTAACTCGCTGACTTTCTTTTTTGGGTTTGATTCAAAGCGAAAATCCCTTTTTGTAAGCATTCCAACCAATTTGCCTTTTTCAACAACCGGGAAGGAAGAATAACCATATTTTTCCTTTAACTGAATTATTTCAGAGAGAGTCATTTTTGGGTTTACTGTTAAAGGATTTCGCACTATTAGTGATTCGGAGCGCTTTACTTTTGCCACTTCTTCAGCTTGTTTTGCAGGGGACATGTTTTTGTGAATGATTCCAATGCCACCTTCTCTTGCAATTGCTATTGCAGTGTTTGCCTCTGTTACAGTGTCCATTGCCGCGCTTACAAGCGGAATATTCAATTCAATCCTTTTTGTCAGTTTTGTGTGAAGGGAAACATCCCTTGGCAAAACATTGGATTTTGCCGGCAACAACAATATATCATCAAAAGTTAAGCCTTTTTTCATTCCAGCCACCCTTTCAATTAATTGATTGAAGAAGGGTTTAAAAACAGTTTTATAAAGTATTTGAAGGGCGGAAAAATGGCTGTGAGAATTGTTGTTGGCGCACAATTTGGAGATGAAGGAAAGGGAAAAATTGTTGACTTTTTCGGAAGCCAAGCGGACATTGTTGCAAGATTCAATGGCGGAAATAACGCAGGGCACACAGTGGTTGTGGGAAAAAACACCTACAAGTTCCACTTAATGCCTTCAGGTGCAGTGCAGGGGAAAAAATGCTTGATTGGCGCAGGCGTTGCAATTGACCCAAGGGTTCTTGTTGAAGAAATTGAATCCCTTAAAAAAACCGGCATTCACGCAAAACTCGTAATAGACAAACGCGCTCACATAATAATGCCATATCACATTGAATTGGATGAAGCCAAAGAAAAAGCAAAAGGAAAGGCAAAAATTGGAACAACAAAGCGTGGCATTGGACCGTGTTATTCCGACAGGGTTTCACGCATTGGCATTACTTTCGCTGACCTAATTGACTCAAAGCGGTTAAAAAAACGCCTTTTGGATGTTTTTCCATTGAAGAAAAAAGAACTCGAACAAGTTTATGGCTTTAAAAGCACTTTAAGCCAGGAAAAGATTTTCAATGAATATTCTGCTCTTGGAAAAAAACTCAAAAAGCATGCTGGAGATGTTTCACTCGAAGTAGACAATGCAATTAATGAAAAAAAAGAAGTATTGCTTGAAGGAGCACAGGGCACTTTTTTGGACACTGATTTTGGAACCTATCCATTTGTAACAAGCTCTCATCCCATTGCTGGCGCAGCACTTATTGGAATAGGTCTTGGATTGAAAAAAATAAACGAATGCATTGGGGTAGTGAAAGCCTATTCTACAAGGGTTGGCTCTGGCCCAATGCCAACAGAGTTAAAGGGCAGGCTAGGTGAAATTATCCGCGAAAAAGGTGCTGAATTTGGAACTACAACCGGCAGGCCGCGAAGGGTTGGATGGATTGATTTAACAATGCTGCGAACAGCCCAACGCTTGAACAATTTCACTGACCTTGCAATAACAAAACTTGATGTTTTGTCTGGATTGAAGGAATTAAAAGCATGCAATTCCATTAAAATTGGAGGCAAAACATTAAAGGAATGGCCAGCTGACTTGCAGGAATTGCACAAAGCAAAACCACAATACAAAAAATTCAAACCGTTTGTTTTGCCGGAAAAAATTGAAAAATTCGATGACTTGCCGGAAGAAGCAATTGATTACTTGCAGTTCGTTTCAGGTGAAATGGGTGTGCCCATTAAAATTGTTTCCTTTGGACCAAAAAGAAGCAGCACATTGCTGCTTTACTGATGAGAGCATAGGGCAAAGGCATTGAACAGTTGCAGTTAGTTTATTGAGTGGAGCGCTTTGAGGCTTTTTTGTACAAGAATTCAATCATTGCCTTTGTTACAGTGTTTCCAAGGAATTCGTAAAATGGTCCAGGCTGGAAATTGATTTCAATTATTGCAAAACCGCCTTTGACTTTTTTTGTTTTAATGAAGTCAACCGCGCAAATGTCAAATTTCAGAGTGCGCGCGGCCTTGACTGCAATTTTTTTCAATTGAGGTGTTGTCTTGATAAGCTTCACTTTTCCACCGCGGCTCATGTTTGCACGCCAGTCGCCTTTTGCACCGGTTCTTTGAGCTGTTATTACTTCATCTCCAAACACATAACACCGTATGTCGGAGTTGCCGCTTTTTGCATAAACCTGTGCTGAAACATATTCTTCAAACAAGTGAACAGTGTCAAGTATTGAGGCAAGCTGTTTTTTGTCTTTTACAAGCATTACTCCTTTTCCAGCAAAACCGCTTATCAGTTTCAGTACAACTGGAAAACCGAATTTGTTGATTGTTTTATTGCTTGCCTCTGAAGAAATTGAAAGAGAAGATGGCAGGGTTGGAAGCCCCGCTTCTATTAGCTTTTTAACAGTGTAGTATTTGTGGTTTGAATACTGGTATGATTCAAGTGTTACCGGTGAATACATGTTTGAGTCATCAATTATTTTTAACACTGCTTGAGCAAGAAAAAAATCCTTTGCCCCCATGCGCGGATAGCAAACATCAAATTTAAGCAAATCAATGTCTTTATAGTAAAGCCTGTTTTCTCCTTTTTCTTCCACAATTCGTATTTTGTGAATTGGCACAAATAAAACCGAGTCAAACAGTTTTTCTCCCTCTTCAATGAGGGACTTAATTGTTCTCTTTTTATACCTTCTCGAGCCAATTAAAAGCAAGCGCTTTTTGTCATTCATTTTTTCCCCTTCTTTTTTCTTTCAAGTGCTTTTTGCCTGAAAAGGTCAGCTGTTTCTTCATAGAGGTCTTCACCGGTTATTTTGTTAAAAGTGTTAATTTTAAGCAATGGCTTTACTTTGAGCACATAGCCCTTGCACATTTTAACATTTGCAATATCGTAACCACAGATGTGCGCTGAATGAATCGCTGTTTCCTTTTCCGCCTGCGAAAGCTTGACGGATTTTGCCTTTTTCATTGGCTGCAATATGCCGCCTTCAAATTTTCTCCTAATTGAAAAAACCTTGTCTCCAATGATTGCTGATTCGTCAACATCCCCTTCAATGAACTCCCTTACAATTATTGCATCCTGTTCAGCGCGCAGGCTTTTGGCAATTGAAATAAGCGAGCGCTCTGTTTCAACAAGCATGCTCATGGTTTTTTCTCCCCTGCGGAACGCCTTAAACTGCACTGGATACGAAAATTTTTCAGCCTGTGATTTGATTGGTTCAGGCGAGCCAAAAACCATTGTTCTTGGCATTTTAATATTGAATTTGTTGAGAACAGCGAGCTGCAATGGTTCATTGGTTGAAATAAAATTGCTCTTTGTTTTAACTTGGCAGTAAATGTTTCTTTTTTCGAATTCGTCAAGCAATGGTTCAGCAAACTGTGTCAGTTTTAATCCGGCTTTTAGAAAAACACAGTTTATTTTTTCAAAGTCAACAGAGCCATTCAAAAGCTCTGTTCCATTTTTTCCACTCAATAGGCTGAGTTTTTTTAAGTCAAGGACTTTTATGGTGAAACCTTTTTCTCTAAAAGCCCTCTTCAAATGCTTAACGCTTGGAGTTTCCTCCAACACCAAGAAAAGTGTCCTCATTAAAACGCCTTTATTTATCCCGCTTCAGAAATTAATACTTACTGTTCCACTTTAAAAGTTTTTTGGTTTTTTCCTTCAATTGGTTTTTATGGCTGCAAACGAAAAATCAATAGTGGACCACATTCTTAATGCAGTGAAGGAAAAAAGCACTCCACCGGAAAAAGCAGTGGAGAAAAAAATAATTGGTTTGGTGGAAAAAGTAAAAATAATTGGTTCAAAGCGTTCAATTGAAACAGAGGCATTGATTGACAGTGGTGCAACCCGTACATCAGTTGACCTGCGCATTGCTGCCCGTGCTGGGCTTGGGCCAGTGGTGAGCGTTGCAAAAGTAAAAAGCAAAACCGATCCACAGGGTTATACTCGCAGGGCTGTTGTGAAAGGAGAAATTGAATTAAGGGGTATTAGGAGAAAAGGCCGTTTTACTTTGTCAGATCGTTCTTCAATGGCTTACCCGGTGTTGGTTGGCAGGGATGTAATTCATTCAAATTTTGTATTGGATATTTCCAAGAGCCACGAAAGCCACAGGCTTTCTGATAAAAAAAAGCCATAACCAAAAAGCAATTGGTTGGTTTAATGGATAAAGGAATGATTCTGCGCGACATAGAGGCAAGGGATGCAAGTGCATTAGTGGAGCTTTACCCGCATTGGGGCAATCAACTTGCAAGACGGAGAATTGAAAGAACAATGCTTTTTCGCGGAGAGAGAAGGATTGTTGCTGAAATTTCTGGAAAAACAATAGCACATGTGAAGATTGATTATGGCAGTGGAGTGCACTCGCATATTGCGCGCATTTATTCACTTATTGTTGCAAAAGAGCACCGCGGAAAAGGCATTGCGCGAGCCTTGCTTGAAAAAGCAATCAATGAAATGCCTGCAGGCATTGAAATTGTAACCCTTGAAACCCAAGCGGACAATGCTCCAGCGCGTTCGCTGTTTGAAAAGCTTGGATTTGAAGAGTATGGTTTTTTGGAGAACGCTTGGAAAAAAGGCAATGAATACAAGGACAACGTGCTTTACAAAAAAGTGTTGCGTTGAGCTTAATCCTTAAAACAATTCATCCAAGTCCAATTCAATTCTTTTCCTTATCTTTGAACTCTTTAATTTTTTTGGCTTGAATGCAGGCAATCTTACAATGCGGGCTTTTAGGTTTAATTCTTTCAATTTTTGTTGCATATTTCTTACTGTTATTGGCTGGTCATAACCCAGAGCAATAACATCCGGCGCTTCTTTTTCAATCACTTTTAATTTGTTCATTGGGTTTTTTGCTCCAAGTATTGCGCGGTCCACTGGTTTTAGTTCTCTGACAACTGCAAGCCTTTCTTTTTCATTTTTCACCGGTGGGTGTTTTTTTTCGCGTTCAATTGATTCGTCTCTTGCAACCACTACCACGAGCTCAGAGCCAAGGGCTTTTGCTTTTTTTAAATAAAAAAGGTGGCCTTCGTGCAATAAATCAAAAGAGCCAAAAGCAAGAACTTTTCCGTTGCGCATGCGATTAAAACAGTAAAAAGAAACCCTTTTATGCATTTGCAGTTAAATATAATTCAATTTGTGGAGTGGAAAAAATGGATTCGGAAAAACGGTTTGAACTTATTTCAAGCATTGCAGAGGAAATAATTACAGTGGAAGAATTGAAGCAATTGCTTCAATCGGGAAAAAAGCTTTCAGCATATGATGGCTTTGAGCCATCTGGATTGGCGCATTTGCCGTTTGCTGTTTACCGTGCAGAGAACGTAAAAAAAATGATTGAAGCTGGAATTGAATTCATTCTCTACCTTGCTGACTATTTTGCCTTTGTCAACAACAAGCTTGGAGCGGACATGGATAGAATAAAGGCATGTGGCAATTATTTTGTCGAAGTGTGGAAGGCAGCCGGAATTCCAATGGATAAAGTGAAAATAGTTTGGGCTTCTGAGTTAATGGATTCACTGGATTACTGGGACACAGTGCTGAAGGTTTCGCGAAATTTAACCCTTAACAGAACGAAGAGGGCAATGCTTGTAGCAGGTCGAAAGGAAACAGAAAAGCTCACCACAGCGCAATTGTTTTATCCAAGCATGCAGGTAGCGGACATTTTTATGCTGGGTGTTGATATTTGCCAGCTTGGAATGGACCAGCGCAGAGCAAACATGCTTGCCAGGGAAATGGCTGAAAAACTGCATTTGAAAAAACCGGTTGCAGTTCATCACCACATGCTTCTTGGATTGCAGGGAGCAAAAGAGGGTGATGAACTCGTTGATTCAAAGATGTCAAAGTCAAAACCGGATTCAAGCATTTTTGTGCATGATTCTTATGAGGAAATTGAAAGAAAAATAATGAATGCATATTGCCCTGCAAAAATTGTTGAAAGCAATCCAGTGTTGGAGTATTGCAGGTTTATTGTTTTTCCATCTCTTGGAAGCATGGAAATAAAGAGACCAACAAAATACGGTGGAAATGCAGAATTTAATTCATATGCTGAACTGGAGGAAGCATATGTAAAAGGACTCTTGCATCCGTTGGATTTAAAAAAGGCAGTTGTTGAAGGCGTTGAGGAGCTCATAAAGCCAATAAGGGAGCATTTTGAAAAAGAGGGAAAGGCAAGAGAACTCTACCTCAAAGTAAAAGAATTCAAAAAAACCCGTTAGAAAGAATTAAATAATACAAAGGAAACAATGATAAATAGGTTTGTGTTTAGTCAATTAAAAGCGTGGTTGAATTGAATATAAATTTTTTGAATCTTTTTTTCAGGCCAAGGAAAATGATTCAATTAGCCCAAGAAAAACCGGACATGAGGCTTTCAGTATTGCTGGTTTTGTTGCCGTCAGTAATTGGCTTTTTTGGGTATTTGTTTTTTGGTTTTCCGGCAATGCCGCTTTTTGTTTCCATGGTTAAAGGAATTTTAAAGAACATCGCTGTCTGGCTGATTGTGGCAATTGTTTTTTATGTTGTGGCATTCCTCATAAAAGGCAAGATAATGCGCGGCACCTTTACAGGCATTGCTTCGTCAATTGCATTGCTGTGGATTGTTGTTTCCTTGCTTACAATACTTTCAGTGTTGTCCATTTATTTTGTTTCACCTGTGACGTTTGAGGTTTCAAAGATTGCTGCCTGGGAAGATTTGAGCCAGAATGAAGCAGCACAACTTGCAGGCATTGTTTTTAATGGCTCAGCTAAAGAATTGGATGAATTTGTTTCAATGCATGGCATTGAAAGAGTCCAGGAATTAAAAGAGCTTTCCCAGCTTAATGCGCCATTGTTCAATCCATTGCCATTGCTTTTGGTGGTTATAATTGGAGCGTTCCTTTTGTTTTATGGCGCGTTACTGGTTCCTTTTTTTATAGTGGCGGAAATATTTGAGGTTAATTTCTTGCAAGATTTTACTATATGGCTTTTGCTTGAGGGAATTTCGTTCGGAGTGTTCTGGTTAATAATGCCGCTTTAAAGTGTTGTTTTTGGAACAGGTGTTTTTTGCCGGAAAAATTTAAAAACATTTTGATTAAAAAATATTATAAATGATTAAACAGTTTAAACAGTTTAATCTGCGGAGGTGATGTTTATGAATGAGCTGGACTTATGGGATCCATTCAGGCACATGCAAAAACTGCAAAGAAGACTGTTTGATTTTGGTTTTCCGCTTTCTGATTTTGAATTCAGGGAAACTGGCCTGAGATCACCACTTATTGACATGCGTGATCTCGGAAACACCATTGAACTGGTTGCAGAACTACCCGGCGTTAAAAAAGAAGACATTTCCCTTGATGTTTCAAACGACCACGTTACAATTAAAGCCAAGACAGAATCAAAAAAGGAAAAAGAAAGCAAAAACTATTACTATCACGAAAGATCCTTCTCTGAATTCAGCCGCACAATTCCAATTCCAAGCGAAGTGATTCCAGAAAAAACAACAGCTGAATTCAAAAACGGCATACTCAAGCTAAACATTCCAAAGAAAAACCCATCCAAAGGAAAGGGCTCCTTCAAGGTGAAAATAAAATAAAGCCCTTTTTTTCTTTTTTTATTTTTTCTTTCCCCTTAAAACAGCTAGCACAATTCCAAAAACAACTATTGCCAAAAACGGATTAAATTCGTCAACAAAAAAATTCAACTTCGGCGGTCTCACAGAAAAAAAAGCATTTGCCTGCTTGTTACCACTACAACCCAAGCATTCCGCTTTAAGCATGTAAAAACCCCTGCTTAATGATTCCGTGCCATTCAATGCATAGCTTTTAGCCCAGCAGGGCACTGCATTAAAAGTTGTGCCAGTGTCAACAAAATCATCCCCTTCTGCTCTATAAAGCTTCAGTGTTAAGAGCTCTCCCCCAAACAGTTTGCCTTCATCATCAATGCATTCAGTGTAAACTTTTACTTTTTCTCCAGAGCCAATCATTATGCCATTTGCGTCAATTTTCACAAAGCTTGCTGCATTCACTGTTCCCATCAAAAGCACTAAAAACAATAAAACAAATCCTTTCAATTCACCCACCGCAATGCAATTATTACTCATTGCCTATATAAAAACATTTCTTTCACTTTTTTTGGCGAAAAAAAGTTTGCCAAGAATTATTCATAAAAAGGAAACCTTGCACAGAGCTCTTTAACCTCACTGCGGATTTTTTTCAATTCCACATGCGAATTCCTTGCATTAATTGCCCTGTTTATTAGAGAGGCAATCTCTTTCATTTCAGATTCCTTCATGCCATGCGTTGTAACAGCCGGAGTACCAATTCTTATGCCACTTGGATCCCACGGCTTTCTCGGGTCAAACGGAATAGTGTTCTTATTGCAGTAAATTCCAGCTTTTTCCAAAGCAGATTCAGCTTCTTTTCCTGTTACCTTTTTCTCAGTCAAATCAATCAACATTAAATGGTTGTCAGTGCCACCTGTAACCAGCCTGAAACCCAGTGCCATTAATTCCGATGCAAGGACTTTTGCATTCTTTACTATCTGCCTTGCATATAACTTGAATTCAGGCTTTAATGCTTCACCGAAAGCAACCGCTTTTGCTGCAATTACGTTTTCATGCGGGCCACCCTGCAAAAAAGGAAACACTGCTTTGTCAACGCGTTCAGCAAACTCAGAACGGCACATTATTGCTGCGCCTCTTGGACCACGCAGTGTTTTATGCGTTGTGGTTGTAACAACATCAAAATAAGGAACAGGGTTTTCGTGAACGCCTGCACAACACAAACCCGCAATGTGGGCAATATCCGCTACAGCGAACGCTCCAACTTCATCGCACAATTCCCTGAATGCCTTAAAGTCAATTTCCCTCGGATAAGCAGTGTAGCCTGAAACAATCACTTTTGGCTTTTCTTTTTCTGCGAGTTTTTTAATTGCATCAAAATCAATCAATTCTGTTTCTTTGTCAACAGTGTACTGGATTGAGCGAAAAATTTTTCCAGAAAAATTCACACTGTGGCCATGCGTTAAATGCCCACCCATATCCAAGCGCATTCCCATTAGTGTATCGCCTGGTTCCATTAAAGCAAAATATGCAGCCATATTTGCAGGGCTTCCAGATAATGGCTGGACGTTTGCGTGCTCTGCATTGAACAATTTTTTCAATCTTTCAATTGCCAATCCTTCTATTCTGTCAATAAACTCGTTTCCAGCATAATACCTTTTATGTGGATAGCCCTCTGAGTACTTGTTTGTTGGAACGCTTGCCAGTGCTTCCAACACTGCCTGGCTTACAATGTTTTCACTTGGAATTAATTCAATGCCTTCCATTTGCCTTTTCTTTTCCTGTTGAATTAATTCAAAAATAACAGGATCCTGTTCTTTTAGCACGCCCAAATGCATTTTATGCAACAATCTCATGCCTGAGCCCTGCCAATTACATACCTTTTGTCAATGTTGAGCAATCCGGATGGAAGCCTGTGTTCAACCAAGCTCAGCACTGAATTAAAGGCAATAAATGAAAGAGAAATCCCGCTTGCAAAAAAGAATCTTTCAACCAAAGTGATTGGAATCAGTAAAACCCATAACTGTGGAGTTGTTGGAACAGCATAGATGAACGCTGTAGCGCCAACAGCGTGCGCTGTAAAAGTTGAGCCAAGCGCTTTGGCAAACAGGTTCTTTTTAAACATTGAAGCAATTAAAGGAATAACCCAGAACAGGGAATAAAACCATGCAGTTCTTCCCACTGGATGCATTACAAATGCTGCTATGCAGATCAATGGAACAATTGAAGCAAGTCTTTTCCTTTTCGCGCCAAAATAAACAGCTGCAAAAGCCATTGGTGCCAATCTAACAATGTTTATGAGATTGAATTCTTTTCCCAGCAAAAAAAAGTTTGCCACTTGGGCTGCAAGAACGCTTATAGCACCGGCAATTGGACCCAAAAAAATTCCAGGAGTTGGCCCAAAAAACTGAAAAAATGTAAAAGCCTGGTTTTCCGTGCCCAAGAGCGGGGAAAAATTAACCCTGTAAGCTGCAAAGGAAATAACAGCAAACAGTGAAATGAACAAAATTCTTTTTTTGTTGAAAAAACCTTTTACTTCCACAAAAAGCCCCCCTTTTCTATTCAAATTACACAATTGTTTTAAGCAATTCAATAAATAAACAAAGTTGTTTTTTAAACCCTTTTGGTGCAATCATTGCTTTCCATTGCCTTGAGGGCCTGGCCCACGCTGAAAAAAGAGCCAGTGAAAACCGTTGGCGTTTCGTTGTCTGCTTCACTCAATGCAAGCCTCACTGCCCTGGGAATGCTTTTCTCTGTCCTTATTTTGCCGGAAAAATTTGTTCTGCTGAAGGCCTTCAAGAGAGTTTCAATTGGCATGCCGCGGAATTCCGCTTTTGTGAGAATAAAGGATTCAGCTATTGGAAAAAGCGCTTCAAGAATGCCTTTTTCATCCTTGTCACTTGAAATGCCAAGCACAAACCGCGCTTTTTTTCCAGGAAAAAACTTGTTCAAATTTTCAGCCAAACAATTCATTCCCGCTGGATTGTGCGCCACATCAGCAATAATCAATGGGTTTTTGTGCAACAATTCAAACCTTCCCGGGAGACTTGCATTCAACAAGCCATTATGTATACTTCCTTTTTTTGTTCCAAGCTCTAGTGCCGCAGCCACTGCCAGCGAAGCATTCTCAAACTGGTTTGTCCCAATAAGCTTGGTGCGCAAGCCAAAGAGTTTTTTCCTGCCATAAAAGTCAAACTCCTGCCAGTGCAATGTTGCCTGTTTTTCACTGAATGAAAAATCCTTTCCAAGCGCAATCATTTCCGCGTTTTTTTCAATGGCAATCTTTTCAATTATTGCATGAATGTTTTTTGGCAAAAAACCTGCCACAATTTTGGTGTTTTTCTTTATTACTCCCGCTTTTTCCATTGCAATTTCGGACAATGTTGAGCCAAGGTACTTTGTGTGCTCCAATGCAATGTTGGTAATTATTGAAAGCTTTGCTTTTGCAACATTTGTTGCATCCAGCCTGCCGCCCATTCCTGTTTCCAGTACAACAAATTCACAGCCTTTTTCAGCAAAATGCTTAAATGCCAGCGCAGTGAGAAATTCAAAAAAGGAAACATTGCTTTTTGATTCCTCTTTTGCTTTTTTCATTTTTCCAACCAGGGTTGCCAGTTCTTTGGTGGAAATTTTTTTTCCATTCACCTGAATTCGCTCGTTTATTGAACGCAGATGCGGGCTTAAATACAAGCCTGTTTTTTTGCCTGAAGCGGAAAGAATGCTTGAAAGAAAGCTTGCAGTGGAACCCTTGCCATTGGTGCCGGCAACAATGATGGATGAAAAATTTTCCTGGGGATTGCCCAAGAATTCAAGAAATTGTATTATTCTATCCAGCCTTAAATCCACTTTAAACAAGTCAAATGAATTGAGGTATTTTAAGGCATTCCTTTCATTCATAAAAAAAAATTGCCGGCAAGGAAATAAATATATACGCTTGCTGTGCTATTATTAGGGGATTAAAATGACTCATGGGATTGATTTGTTTGAATGCATTTCTCCAATGGATTACCGTTATTATGGAAGAAACTCAGAGTTAAAAAAAGCGCTTTCAGTTTTCCTCTCGGAAAATGCAAAAGTACTCTATCAAGCAAAAGTGGAAGAGGAATTTGTCAAAACACTTGCAAGAAAAAAGGTTTGCCCGCGAAAAACAGCGATCGAGGTTTCAAGAGCGGTTAAAAAAATAAAACCAGAGGAAGTCTACAAAGAAGAAGACAAAATAAAACATGACGTGCGCGCATTAGTCAACAAAATAAGAGAAAACGTAAGCAATGAATCAAAAAGGTTTGTGCACTTGGGTTTGACAAGTTACGATGTAGTGGACACAGCCAACATGCTGCGTTACAAGCATGCAACAGAAAAAGTAATAATTCCCTATTTGAAAAAACTGGAAAAAGCACTCATTAGTGTTTCACTTCGCGAAAAAAACACTGTGCAGGTTGGAAGAACTCATGGGCAGTTCGCTTCACCTATTACGTTTGGATTTGCAATGGCTGAATACGTTGAACGCTTGGGTGAAAGAATCAAGGCAATTGAAAGAGCAAAAGATTCACTGGCTGGAAAGATTTCAGGAGGAGTCGGGGCAAGCAATGCATTGCTTTTAGTTTACAATAACCCATTGGAATTGGAAAGGGAAACACTCAAAAGGCTTGGCCTTAAAACAGCAAGGCATTCAACGCAGATTGTTCCCAGGGAACCCCAGCTTGACTTGGTGCATGCACTCATTTCAACTTTTGGAGTTATTGCGAATTTGGCTGATGACTTGAGGCATTTGCAGAGAAGCGAAATTTCTGAAGTTTACGAAGAATTTGGAAAAAAACAGGTTGGGAGTTCAACAATGCCCCAAAAACACAACCCCATTACGTTTGAAAACATTAAAAGCCTCTGGAAAGAATTCATGCCGAGAGCTTTTACTCTTTACCTTGACCAGATAAGCGAACACCAGCGTGATTTAAGCAATTCGGCTTCATCGCGGTTTGTGCCTGAAATCTTTGCTGCTCTGGCTTTTTGCACGGAAAGAATGAGCACTGCAATTAAAAGGCTCAAAGTTGACTGCAAGAGAATGAAAGAAAATTTCAAAAAAGCAGAGCCCTTTATTGCCGCAGAACCATTGTATATTCTTTTGGCATTAAAAGGCCACCCAAACGCACATGAAGCAGTGAGAAGGTTAACCCTCAAAGCTGAAAAGAAAGGCGTTTCTTTGATGGATTTGGCTGTAAAAAATGCTTCTTTGAAGAAATACATTTCAATGCTTTCAAAAAAAGAGCTCTCCCTGGTGGAAGACACAGCAAAATACACTGGTTTAGCTGAAAAACGCACTATTGCAACATGCAGGCATTGGGAAAAGGAATTGAAAATTTAATTTTGGAACTGATTCAGCATGATTAAGGTCAGCAACACGCTTGGAGGCAAAAAAGAAAAACTTGTACCAGTCAAAAAAGACTGCATTAGAATGTATGTTTGCGGTCCAACGGTTTACGGTCCAGCGCACATAGGGCATGCCCGAACATATATTGCCTTTGACATTATTCGCAGGTATTTGGAATTCAAAGGATTCAATGTAAAATTTGTAATGAACATTACTGATGTGCACGATGACATGATAAAGCGCGCCAACGAAGAGGGCATTTCCATTTTCCAACTTGGAGACAAAAACATTAAACTGTTCTTTAAAGACATGAATGCATTGGACATAAAGCCTGCAAGCAAGTATCCAAGAGTAACAGAAGAAATTCCAGCAATAATTGAAGCAGTGCAAAAACTCGTGGAAAAAGGCTACGCCTATGAAACAGACGACGGTGTTTATTTTGATGTTTCAAAATTCCCAGAATACGGAAAGCTTTCAGGGATTAAATTCAAACAAGGCATTACTGGAACAAGAGTGGACACTGACAAATATGAAAAAAAGCAAGCACAGGATTTTGCGGTCTGGAAAAAAGCAAAACCAAACGAGCCATTCTGGGATTCGCCTTTTGGAAAGGGAAGACCAGGCTGGCACATTGAGTGCAGTGTAATGAGCTCCAAATATTTGGGTCTACCACTGGATATTCACGGCGGAGCAATTGATTTAGTTTTTCCACATCACGAAAACGAAATAGCCCAAAGCGAGGCAGCCTTTGGAGTGAAACCGTTTGTAAAATACTGGCTTCACACTGGCTTTTTGAATGTTGAAGGGCAAAAAATGAGCAAGTCCCTTGGAAACTTTATTACTATCCCGGAACTCCTTAAAGAATTTTCAGCAAAAGAGTTCCGCTTTTTTATTGCTTCAACGCATTACAAGAGCAGGATTAATTTTTCAAAAAAAGAAATGGAAAAATACCGCAGAACGCTTAAAAAATTAAACGAGTTTTTGCACAGGTTGCAGGAAGTCCAGTCAGAAAAAGGCGACAATGTCAGCGTAGAAAAATTAATTGAACAATCGCGTGCTTCATTCATTGAACAAATGGACAACGATTTTTCGTTTCCAAATGCTTGGTCTGTTGTTTTTGAATTTGAATCACAGATGAACAAACTGCTTGCAGAAGGAAAAGTGAGCAAAAAATCAGCAGAAAAAGCGCTTGAATTCATGAAAGAAATTGATTCAATTTTTAGGGTTTTTTCATTCAAAAAAGAAGTCCCATTAGACAAAGAAATTAAAAGGCTAATAGCCAAAAGGAATGAATTTAGAAAGAAAAAGGATTTTGCAAGCGCTGACAAAATAAGGGACGAGTTGAAAGCAAGAGGCATAATCTTGCTTGACACTCCAGAGGGAACAAAATGGCGCAAATTGCAGGAATGAAATTCCAGCAATGGGCAAGCGAGGGAAAAGGTTTAAAACAGTGAATGCCTATTTTTTTTGGTTGAAATGATTGTTGAAACGCAAATAGCAACAGTTCTCTGGGACATTGGCCTCATAATCATTCTTGCAACAGTTTTCAACTTTATTGCCAGGGCATTTAAACAACCGCCATTGCTTGCATTTATTTTGGCCGGAGTTTTTCTTGGGCCCTTTGGCTTCTCTCTTATTACCAAGTTTTTGCTTGGAAGTGAAATTCACCTGCTTGGTGGAGATATTGATTTGGTAAAACAGCTCTCCGAAATGGGAGTTGCATTCCTTCTTTTTTCAGTTGGCATTGAATCTGATTTCACAAAACTCCGCAAGCTCAGTTTGGTGGTAATACTCGGTGGAATAATTCAAGTGTTTTTTATTTTCGGGTTTGTGTACCTTTTAATGAATTTTTTCCAAGCACTGCAGCCAATGGAAGCAGTTTATTTGGGGTTAATCCTTGCTTTTTCCTCAACAATGGTTGTGGTAAAGCTTTTGTCTGACAATTTCAGCATTGACACATTGCATGGTCGGTTAATGATTGGCTTTTTGCTTTTACAGGACGTTTTGGTAATCCTAATACTTCCAATTTTGAGCAATATTGGAACAATTTTTTCACCGGGCTTTTTTGCCGGATTCCTTTTCTCGGGGGCAGCGTTGTTTATTCTCGCCTTAATAATGAGTCGTTATGTGTATCCAGCGATTTTCAGGTTTTCTTTCAGGAACTCTGAATTGTTATTTCTTACAGCCATTGCTTCCTGTTTTGGATTCATGTTTCTGGCTTATGCATTGAATTTGCCGCTGGCAATAGGTGCATTTGTTTGCGGTTTGTCCCTTTCAATGCTTCCATACAATTTCCAAATATATGAAGAAATCCGCGGAATCAGGGATTTTTTTGTTACTTTCTTTTTTGTAACACTGGGCTTCCAGTTAACGCCAGTTTTCTTTGGAGTTCTCTGGAAAACGGTGCTGTTTTCTCTAGGAGTTGTTCTCATATTAAAGCCGTTAAGCCTTTATGCGATAACCTATCTGTCTGGTTATGGGAAAAGAGTTTCCCTTTTTGTTTCGCTTGGATTGGCACAGGTTTCAGAGTTTTCATTCCTGCTTGCAAACCAGGGGCTTGAAAACGGGCTTTTGAACAAGGAATTCTATTCTGCTACAATTTTTATTATTGCAATTTCAATGGTAATAACACCGTACATTTTTAAATACGAGGAAAAATTCTACAATTTATTCAAAGGCGTTACCCTTTTCCCCAAATCGTTTGACAGAAAACGCTTTTACAACAGAGTGCTATGGCTTGAAGAGGGAAAAAGCGTTTCAGATCACATAGTGATTGTTGGTTCCGGTGTTGTTGGTGGTTCAATTGCCCGCGCTTTAAAGGACACGCATCCATTGATTGCAATGGACCAGGACCCTGATGTTGTTGAAGGAATGAAGCATGAAAATGTAAACATTTTTTTGGGAGAAGCCGATAACAAAACGCTTTGGAGAAAACTCCGGCTTGACAAAGCAAAAATGTTAGTGCTTGCAATTCCAAATATTGGTTCTTCTCTCAGGCTTTTGCGTTATGCAAAGGAAATAAACCCAAAAATTGTTGTTTTTGCAAGAGCGCATACTTTTGAAAATGCTTCAAGGCTTTACGAGGAAGGAGCTGACTATGTGTGCATGCCTGAAGTGGTTGGCTCAAATGTCTTCCTTAAAACAATAATTGAATTCCTTGAAACAAACGCTTTAAACCACATAAACGTATTACAGGATGAATTCGTCAAATACTTAAAAGAACGCTCAAAGCAATCGAAGAAAAAGCCCTTTGTCCACAGGGATAGCATTTAAATTTTTTCAAGGGTTATTTCAAGAATGCCGTTCTTGAAGCTTTTCTTGGGCCTTTTTTTAACGCTTGCATTTAATTCAATTTCTTGATAATACGGTGTTTCTCCACCGACAACAATTGAAACCTTTTTATCCCGCACTCTTATAGCAATGTCTTCTTTTTTTGCGCCGGGAAGTTCTCCAATAATTATTATTTTTTCTCCAAAATCAATAACTTCCAACAATGGCGTTCTTTCTTTTGGAACAACTCTTTTTTTTGATTTAAGTTCGTTAAGTTCATTTACATTAATTTTTCCGCCTGGCGCCATGCTTAATGAAAACCCCATTACAAACGGTCTTTTCTTTTTTGAATCAAACCATTCCTCTGGAAGTTCAACACCAACCATTAGGTCTTCCATAACTTTCTGAATTTGTTTTTTCATTTCCTCAAATTCTTGCAGGTCATTTGGTTTTTTTTTCTTTTTGCTTTGTATATCCATTAGTATTCCTCCAGCCTTTTTTGGAATTTTTTGTCCAATGCATTCATGCTTGTCTGCCAGTTTTTTCGCGCGCAGGACGGCAGGCAATTGTTGTTTTCAATGTATTTTTCAATGAATTCCCTTGTTTTTGGGTCATGTGAATAACCGGAGCCAATGTCTCCGAATTCCTGTTTGAGTTTTTCTATTTCACGATCTCTTGCAACCTTTGCAATAATGCTTGCCGCGCTCACAACAGCGTGGTTTTTGTCAGCAAAGTGCTCTGCCCGGATTAAAATTGGTTCACAAAAATATTTTTTAATCCTTTTGGCAAAATTCTGTTCAATTAAATCCGGTGAATCTGCAATAAGCACTTCTGGTTTTTGCTTTAACGAATTAAGCATTGCGCCGATTTTCATTGCCTCTATTTCATTCAGCGAACGCCTGTCCATTAAGCCGTCGAGCTCTTTTGGGTGCACGATTGCAATTGCGTAATCTTCCACTGTTTCCTTTATTTTTTTCTCCAAGTATTCCCTTTCGCCTTTTTTCAAAAGCTTTGAATCCTTCACTTTTAATTCTTTAAGTGCTTCCTCTTGCTCTTTTGAAGCCAGCACTACTGCGAGAACC
>JAFCFP010000012.1 GCA_017608575.1 Candidatus Iainarchaeum sp.
TTTTACATACAGAACAGTTTATGTTCATCACCTCAGTGATAACTAAGAACAGCCACTTACTAAAACTTACCAACAAAAAACGAAACAAAACCACAAAAAGAAAGAAATAAATATTAAAGGGACATAAATATAAGTGAAATGAATGAGAAAAAACTGGTAAGATTCTTGGCAGTGGTTTTACTGGTTTTATCAGCAATAGGCCCAGCTAGTGCTACTCCCAAGGCTTGTGATATTTCCAACATGGAGTACAAAATTAAAGCGCCTGATGGGACTGAAACCAGCTGGAGAGACTTGAGTTTTGAATCTAAAAGCGGAAGTTGCCCTCCGGCAGTAAAGGAGATATGGAAAACATTAAATGTTTATGACTTCTGCCCCCTTGAAGGGCCTTACAAGATAAAAGCTCGCGCTTTTGCGAGGGACATTGATGGAACAGGGAAAGATGGATGGCATGAAACCGATTGGGTGGGTGCATTCACGGTTGACTATTGTGCCTCGCAGAAATGGTGCAATTGCAGCGGACATAACTGGGTTGAAATAGATGGTGCCAATTTATGCAATTGGGTGGGGAAATGCTACTCTGAGCTGGAAAAACCAGTAGTTGCTGTTAACCCTGGAAGTGTGCATTGCCAGGAGGAGGTTGAAATCACCGCACAGAAAACCACTGTAGATGAAGGAAATGACCTAGCAATAAAAAAATGGGAATTTGAATTTTCTAACGGAACAAATGAAACGCATACAGAAAATTGTACAAGCGATTGCCCTACAAAAAAAATAACAAGGAGCTTTTCAAGCGTGGATACAATTGAAGTAAGGGTAAGGGCAACAGATGAACTGGATAATAAATCGCCTTGGTCTGATAAAGCAACAATACAAATTACGGCTGACCCTAACATGCCGCCAACCGCGGTTATTAATGTTTCACCAGGGCCCTATTACAGAAACGAGCCAATAACGTTTGATGGTTCCGGATCTTACGACAACGAAGTTGCACCCAATCCACAGGACCTGCCCTTGAGTTATTCTTGGAGTACTGGAAATACAACACCTTCAATACAAAAATCATTTGCAACGCTTGGAGACCATTCTGTGGATTTAACTGTAACTGATTCAAGGGGTGCTGTTTCTCCCACTGCAACTGCAACGATTACTGTGGAAAACCGCCCTCCCAAAGCAATAATTGAAGGTCCGGATGAGAGTAATAAAAACATTGAAGTTACTTTTAGCGGTGCACATTCAAATGATCCGGATGGTGACACTATAACAAATTATAAATGGTTTGTTGATGGCACTGAAGAGCAAAGCGGTCCTAGTGCAGTGTTCAAGAAAACCTTTGTAAATGCCGGAAATTACACCATAAAGCTTGAAGTGACTGAAAGCGAAGGAGCAACTGGCTCGTCGGCACATGAAATAAAAATTGTAGGCAATCCTCCGGCAAAGCCGGTCGTGACGGCGAATCCCAAGACCGGCAATGCAC
Organism: Candidatus Iainarchaeum sp.; assembly: GCA_017608575.1. Lineage (GTDB taxonomy): Archaea > Iainarchaeota > Iainarchaeia > Iainarchaeales > DTGL01 > JAFCFP01. Next base: position 1,475 of record JAFCFP010000012.1, read on the forward strand.
CTCTCACTGTGAAATTTAATGCAAGCACAATTGACGGAGACACTCCGCCAGATAAAATAACAATATGGGAATGGGACTTTGATGGAGACGGATCCGCCGACATTGGGGAAACACAGAACTGCACTGACTGCCCCCATGCGCCAGAGAAGCAATATGTATTTGGAGAAGGAGGCACTTTTGAAGTGAGAGCAAAAGCCTATGACGAAAGTGGCGATAGCTCGGATTGGAGCAACCCAGTTGAAATAAGTGTAATAGAAGAAACCGCACTGAAAAGTGTGCAATCAGAAGGAATAGAAGCTGGAAACTCAACCAAAATAACGCTTATATGCAACAAGGCGAATGAAGAAATAAAGGTAACAATTGAGAACCTTGAGGGGAATAAAGTGTACGACTCAGATGATTACCTGGGAGCAGGAATTGGATTTCCCTGCGGAACAAGCTCCAATCCTGCAAAATTTACCCCGCGTGATGCCAGTGGTGATCCATTAATATTTACAGAAGCAGGCTCGTACTTGGTGAAGGCCAAAATAATTGACGAAACAAAATGCACAAATTGTTCTGCAACGTGCATTCTAAAAGTAAACCCTGCAGAGCTACAAATTGAAAGCCCCGAACTGCACCCATTGCTTGTGTTAGTGGTTTTGGCTGCAGTGTTGTTTGTAATGCGTAACAGAAAAAAACAAATCATTTAATTAATTTCTTTCCAACCTAATTTCAATGGCGTGTGAAATAAAGAGCTTGCATAAATTCCTTGAATGGATTGATTGCTTGATTGAAAAGAAAAGCATTCAAAGGGCAATTGTTGTTCTTCTCATTGCTGCCTTTCTTATCCAAGCTGCTTTTTCCGCTGTTGCAAATTATTCCACAGCAGATGAATCCGTTTATTCTGTTGCAGGTTACACTTATTGGAGGACAAGAGATTTCAGAATGAATGTTGAGCATCCAGTGTTCCTAAAGCTCGCCAACACCTTGCCTTTGGCATTGCTTGACTTGAATATTCCCTTTGAATCAGAACACTGGAATGAAATGCTTTCAGGCGACCAAGGAGTTAAGGTTGGGGCGGAATACCTTTTTGCTTTTGATTTTTTTTCAGCAAACAAGGAGAATTATAGGCTGATTATTATAATTTCAAGAATTGTCCCAGTGCTTATGGGCGGCATTCTTGCTTTTTTTGTTTTTCTCTGGGCTCGAGAATTGTTTGGGTTCAGGGCAGGATTGCTCTCGCTTTTGCTTTTTGCTTTTGAACCAAACCTTATAGCGCATTCTTCGCTTTGCACTCTGGAAATTGGATTTGTGCTTTTAATGTTCCTTGTGTTTTACTTTTCGTACAGATATTTATTTGAAAACAGTGCTGGAAAAAAAAGAAACCTTTATGCAGCTGTTGCCTTGTTTGGGTTAAGCACTATTTCACGCTTTATGGCTTTTGCCTTTTTGCCTGTTTCGTTCATTCTCTTCCTTCTTTTCTTGAAGCCTAAAGGAAAGCATAAGTACTTGAGCAAACTATTGCAGTCAATTGAAGTAATGGCAATGTTTTTGCTCACAGCGCTTGTATTTATCAACTTGGTTAACATAATTGATTCCTCGTCCATGGGAATGACACCTTTTCTCTTGCCTGAAAAATACTGGTATGGCTATAATTTTATTACTGATTGGGCCTCTGAGGGAAGAGAGGGTTACTTGCTTGGAGAATATGCATCAGAAATGCCGCATTATTTACCTTTGGCTTTTTTGTTTAAGGTCCCTGTTGGCATTCTTCTCCTCTTTTTTGCCTCGGTTGCTTTTTGTTTAATAAAGCCTGAAAAGAAATTGCTTTTTTTGCTTGTTCCCTTTGTGATTGTATTTGTCGGATTTTCTCTTTTCATAAGGTTTTATTTAGGGATACGTTACTTGTTGCCTATTTTTCCTTTCATGCTTGTTTTCATTGGCTCTATTGTGTCAAGGGAGAACACCAAATTCATTCACGGAAAGGCTTTTGTAAAGGGCTGCATTTTTTTCCTTGCAACATTGGTTGTTTTTTCAACCCTAAGCGTTGCACCAAATTATCTTGCGTTCTTCAATCTCGCAGTTGGTGGAGCAAAAAACGGTCCAAACCTCTTAATTGATTCTAACCTTGACTGGGGGCAAGGATTGCTTCAATTGAACGATTTTCTTGAAAAGAATGAGTTAAGTGGAGTGAAAGTGGATTATTTTGGCTGGCCTCCTGCTGTGCTGGTGTTAAAAGAACAGGAAATTGGAGAATTTTGCTCTCCAAAAGCAGGACGGTATGCAATAAGTGTTTCAAACCTTGTTGGATTGAGCAGTGAAAAGCACAAGTGCTATTCTTGGCTAAGAAAATTCACTCCAAAAAAAAGGATTGGCTATTCCATCTATTATTATGAAATAGGAGTAAATGAAGTGAAATGAATGCATTTCTCTCTTATTGTGCCGGCATTCAACGAGGAAACCAGAATAGCCAACGCGTTGGAAAGCTATTATTCAGAATGTAAAAAACTTTGTTCGTTTGAAATAATAGTTGTCGCAAATGGCTGCATTGATTCAACCGTGCAAATCATTAAAGAGTTCTCTAAAAAGCACTCTAGAACAAAACTCGTTGAAGTTAGGGAAAAACTTGGCAAGGGTGGAGCAATAATACGCGGTTTTAGGGAAGCGAGTGGAAGAAACCTTGGATTTATTGACGCCGATGATTCCTTTGATTTTACCTCGGTTGGAAAACTCCTAAAAGAACTACAGAAATGTGATTGTGTTATTGCCTCAAAGTGGAAAGGGCAAAAATTTTCAGAGGTAAGAGAAGATTTTTTACGCAAGGTGCTGAGCAGGAGCTGGAATTTCCTTACAAAAAAACTTTTAGGCTTGGAGTTCAATGATACGCAAGCTGGATTCAAGCTTTTGAAAAGCAGTGCTTGGAAAGGAATTGACAGCAAATTCAACTGCACTGGCTTTGCCTTTGACGTGGAGCTTTTGCTTAAACTGGAAAGAAAAGGGTTAAATGTAAAAGAGGTTTTTGTTAAAAGCGTTGCTGTAAAAGATTCAAAGTTTTCATTGCTGAATATCCCAAGCATGTTTTTTGACTTGCTCAGGCTGTGGAGGGATTACCATTAAACCCGTTTTCCTAACGTTTGATGTGGAAGAATTTGACCTTCCAAAGGAAAGGGGTTTTTCCCTTGACAGGGAAAAGGAATTTGACATTAGTACAGAGGGAATTGAAAAACTGCTGCCCTTTCTTGAAGAACACGGAGTAAAGTGCACTTTTTTTACAACCGCTTCTTTTGCTCGGGCTGAAAAAGGCACTGTGAGAAAAATTGCGGCAAAAGGACATGAAATAGCCTTTCATGGAAGCTCACATTCTGTGAACTATTCACAGATGAACACAGAGGAAGCCATGGGGGATCTTGCGTGGGGAAAAAAGGAACTGGAAAAAATTTACAGAAAAAGAGTAATAGGGTTCCGCGCGCCAAGGTTTCAACGCCCGCCTGAAAGAGCACTGGAAAAAACGGGAATAAAATACGATTCAAGCATTCACCCTACTTGGGTGTCAAACAGATACAACTATTTCTTCCATAAAAGAAAAATCCACACCATTAAAGGGCTTATTGAAGTACCTGTTTCAACAAGCCCCTTTTTCAGAATGCCTCTTTCATGGATTTGGTTTAGGAGTTTGCCTTTCTCTGCCATGAAAGCAAGCACTGCAAAATGCATTGAAGAATTCGGCTTTTTGAATTTGTACTTCCATTCCTGGGAGTTTTCTGATTTTGCAGAAAAAGATTTCTCTAGAAGGCTTGGGTATTTTGTGAAGAAAAATACTGGAAAAGCACTCTTCTCATTACTTGGAGAATTTTTTGAGTTCATTGAAAAAAGAGGCAAGTTTTGTAAAATGGAATCCGTTATTTTTCCCAAAAACAAATCATTTAATTAATTTTCTTCTCTTTTAATTCATTGGTTTGAATGGCAAGCTTGAGGATTTTGCTGGGCGCAGACCATGGCGGTTTTAGGTTAAAAGAGGCCGTGCGCAAATGGTTGGAAAGCAAGGGTTATTTGGTAGAGGACAATGGCTGTTTTTCAGCAGAGCGGTGTGATTATCCGGATTATGCAGTAAAGGTTGCCAGAGAGGTTGCTTCAACAAAGAATGCATTAGGAATTCTTTTCTGTGGCACTGGCATTGGAATGAGCATCGCTGCAAACAAAATAAAAGGAATACGCGCTGCCCTTATACATAACGAATATTCGGCGAGGATGGCGAAAGAGCACAATAATGCCAACATAATCTGTTTGGGTGGAAGAGTACTCAATGAAACCCAAGCAATTGATTCCATTAATGCTTTTTTGAATGCTGAATTCCAGCAAGGAAGGCACTCCCGCAGGCTTAAAAAAATAACTGATTTGGAGAAATAGGTGCCCTGAATGTTTGAATTGTTTGAGCATAAAGCCGATATTGGAGTGAGGGGTTACGGTTCAACGCTGGCTGAAGCGTTTGAGGAATGCGCTAAAGCAATGTTTTCGGTAATGGTGAATATTTTTAATGTAAGAGCCAAAGAGGAAATATTGGTTGAGGTAAAAGCAACAAACTTGGAGGAATTGCTGGTGGAGTGGCTTAACGTGCTTTTGTCAGAGGCTTCATTGCGTGAAATGTTTTTTTCAGAGTTTGAGGTTGAAATTGCAAATGAAAACAAACAATTCAGGCTTTTTGGAAAAGCACGCGGTGAAAAAATTGACAAAAAAAGGCATTCAATTGATGTTGAGGTAAAGGGTGCAACTTATTCACAGCTAAAGGTTGAAAGAAAAAACAATGGCTTTTTGGCTCAATGCGTGGTGGATGTGTGAAAATGAACCTTGAAAAAATTGATGATTTTCACTGGCGGATTCCAGTGCAGGGAAACATGCGTGTGCCTGGCAGGATTGTTGCAAATGAAAGCATTGTTGGAATGCTTCGCGAGGAATTCAACAAAAACCCTGAATGGAATTCACTGAATCAAATAAAAAATGTTGCTGCTTTGCCTGGAATTCAGCGTTATTCTCTTGCTTTGGCTGATGTACACTGTGGTTATGGCGCACCAATTGGTTCTGTTACTGCAATGGACTTGGATGAAGGCGTTATAACTTTTGGTTCTATTGGTTTTGATATTAATTGCGGTGTGAGAACACTCCGCACGCCCTTGCAGGAAAAACACTTGGAGGGAAAAAAGGAATTATTAGCAGAGCAATTGTTTGAAAAAATTCCAGCCGGGCTTGGTTCAACAGGAAAACTGAAATTAAGCGAGAGTGCAATTGATGAAGTGCTTGCATTGGGAGCGGAATATGCTGTAAAACAGGGTTTTGGTTTCAAGGATGATTTGAAATTCACAGAGCTTGAAGGAAAGACGGAAAACGCTGAACCTGGAAATGTTTCACTTAAAGCAAAGCAGAGGCAGTTTAAACAGATTGGAACGCTTGGCTCTGGCAATCATTACTTGGAGGTGCAAGTTGTTGAGGAAATTTTTGATGCAGATGCAGCAAAAGCTTTTGGGCTTTTTTCTGGACAAATTCTTGTAAGCATTCACTGTGGTTCCAGGGCATTAGGACACCAGATTGGAATGGATTACTTGAAGGAATTGGGCGAGGCTACAAAAAAGTATGGAATTAAAATAAACGACAAGGAGCTTGTTTGCGCGCCAATTAAAAGCATTGAAGGTGAAAAGTATTTTTCGGCTGTTAGTGCTGGAATAAATTGTGCTTTTGCCAACAGACAGGTTCTGGCGCATTTGACGAGAGAAGTGTTCTGCAATGTGCTTGGATTAAGCGAGAGAGAGATTGAAACCCTTTATGATGTTGGGCATAACACTGCAAAGATTGAAGTGCATGAGGTTGAAGGTGAGAGAAAGGAATTAATGGTTCAAAGGAAGGGTTCTACGCGTGGCTTTGGTCCGGGAAGGAAGGAAATTCCTGAAAAATACCACACAGTAGGACAGCCAATTCTTGTGGGTGGCACAATGGGCACTCATTCTTATATTTTGGCTGGAACAGAGAAAGGAATGATTGAAGTTTTTGGTTCAGGTGTGCATGGCGCTGGCAGAAAAATGAGCAGGCATGCAGCCATAAGACAATTCCGTGGAGAACAAATTGCGTTAGAGCTTAAAGAAAAGGGCATTATTGTGAAAGCGCATTCATTAAAGGGCACAGCAGAGGAAGCTCCCAGTGCTTACAAGGATATTGACAGCGTTGTAAGCGTAATGCATTCCTCTGGTTTAAATAAAAAGGTGGCAAGACTAAAACCAATAATAACAGTGAAAGGTTAAGGCAAAAGGCAATTAAGAGAAACTATTTTATTATTATTTTCCCACGGTCCAACTCATTGCAGTCCAAGCAGAAGAAATCCGATGCCTGTTTATCTTCAGCTGTAACCACTGCAAAAAACGTTGTCTTGGGGGAAATTTCATAAAAAACATAAGGAAGCTTTCCAAACCCATAAACTCCATTGACATCATCATGGTATGAAAGGGAAACAAAGGTATGAGGTACTTCATCATTGTTTCGCACTATGAGCAAAAAATCCTCGCCAGCAGAAACCTCAAAATCATAAGTGTCCATTTTATTGTTTGAAATGCTTCTGTCCATGACTTTTTCATCAGCTTTGTACGAGGCAATTATGCCCATTGGTTCATCAATGCTTAAACCAAATTCAACAACGCCGGATTCTCCGAAAAAAAGGGAAATTTCCTTTGAGTCATGCGCTGGAATGATTTCGTCTGCAACCACAACAGTTGAAGTCTTTCCCTCTTCCACTCCATAGAAAACAACAAAATTGTGGTCAAAAGCGTCATTGTTGTAAACCGTAATTATGTTTGGAGAATTTGCATTAATGAGGAGAAAATCTGTATTAAAACGCTCGCCGTCAAATTCTAATACAAGGTTTTCATCCAAAACATAATCCTTAACAAAAGAAAAATGCTCTCTTTGCTTTATGGGAGTTGAAACTTCCTTTGGTTTGGCAGAAAAAGAATCAATCAAAAAAAAAGCAAGCACGACCAAAAAAATTGCAAAAAAAGCAGCACTCAAAAAAACGATTTTCCTCTTCCTGCCATACAGTTCAATCAATCAAAACACCACTTAAGCAAACACAAAAATATATAAACATAGAAGTATATAAAACTTACCATAAAAGAAAAAATGTGTGTGCTAAACAAAAACATGTAAACCTCGAAGCATGCAGAAACTGCAAAAGCAGGTGAAAAAAAATGGCAAAAACGGAAATTAAATTCCTTTCGTCTTTAGTTCTCATTCTGGTATTATTCCAATCAATATATGGAATACATCTTCCTAACGCGCATTCTGGATACTGGATGAATGGACCAACAGGGAGTATAGTGTCATCAACAAGCACCAAAGAACCAATAATAGAACCAATAGAAGAACCAACACCCACACCAACAACAACACCAACAACAACACCAACACCCACACCAACAACAACACCAACACCAACACCCACGCCTGTGCCCTATGTTCCTCCAAACCAGCCGCCGGTTGCAGTCATAAATGCGCCAAGTGAGGAATGGAAGAAAGTGGAAGTAACATTTGATGGCTCTGGCTCTTATGATCCTGACGGCGTCATAACAAGTTATACATGGAGTGGAGCAGTAAGTGGCACCGGCATGAAAATAAAAAAAACATTCCCAAGCAAGGGGAATTATTCCATAACATTGACTGTGCAAGACAATGATGGAACAAAACGCTCAACAGTTCACACAATAACAATAAAAAACCACAAACCAACAAAACCAATAGTGAAAGCATACCCACAAAAAGGCCCTGCTCCCATGTTCGTGGACCTATCCAGTGAAACAACAGACCAAGACAACGATGAAATAACAAAATGGCAATGGGATTACGGCAACGGAACACCAATCGAAACCCATTTGTGCAGTGAAGAATGCTCCAAGTACGAAATAGAAGACAAAATGTTTGCAATAAGTGGCACATTTAACATTCAGGCAAGGGCATTTGATGGAGAAGAGTGGAGTGAATGGAGCGATCCAGTTGTAACAGTGATAAAAACAGTGGGAATAATAAGAATAGGGGCAAAAAAAATAAAAACCGGCGAGAAAACAGAAATAACAACAGCCTGCACAGAACCAGGAATAGAACTAAAAGTATACATAAAAAACTCCGATGGCGACATAATCTATAGATATGAAAACGACCCGGCTTTTTCAGGCAATACAGTTCTATGTGGAACCAAATCAGCCCCTAACAGTTTCACTCCAAGCATTGAATTCAACGAAGCCGGAGCATATCAAGCAATTGCAGAAATAGCCGATAGTACAACGTGCTCCAAATGCAAAGAAACAGCAGTAATAAAAGTAATGGCAAAAATGAAAGAAATAGAAAACCCGGAAATACACCCCTTACTGGCAATTGCCCTAATAGTTGGAGTTTTTGCAATAATTAAGTCAAAGGCTAAAAAAAGTTAATTAACTATTTAACTAAAAAAAGGGAAAGATTTAAATATTATTGTTGCACTATTATTCTGTATGAATGGCAATATTTTTAGCTTGGTGTTTGCAAGAATTATTTTAACCATTCTGAGCCTTGGCTTTATTTTTTTAACAGCAAGTGCTACATGCAATGAATGCAGTTTTTCAAGCACTGACTGCAGTGAATTGTGGCTGAATGTTAATGCTGTGGAAGTAACAGCTGGAGAAAACACCTATCAAACGTTTTTGCTTCACAATTATGGCTCAGAGCGCTTTTTCCTTGACAGGGTTTATGCCTTTGATTCTGATGCAGATATTTTAACAGAGGAAACATCCCATGATTTTTATGTCAAACCAGGAGAAACAGCCAAAATTCAAATTAGAGTGCTTGCAAACCCTGATGCAAAAGAAAAAAGCACTTATGCTTTTATTGAATTCCGTGGACATTTTTTGAACGGAAAAGAATGCGGTTATGCTGATTCAAGGAAAAGCTTTCCGGTTAAAATAACAGCAAAGAAAAAATACTCGAATTGCAATGGATTTGAACTAATTGTTCCTGATACAATCACTATTAACGGCAAAGAGCGCATTAAATTCTTTGTGAGTAATCTTTCAAATGAAACAGCAATTATAAGGCTTGAAGGTAATGACATTTCATTGAGCACTAATTATTTTTATGTCCCTGCAGGCGTTGAAACCGAAAAAGAAGCATTGCTTGAATCAACGCTTGACAAAACCTGGCTTGAGTTCAAGGTTGAATTGGGTGAATGCTCAATTCCAAGCAGGTTCACAAAAATTGTCAAGCCAGCTTTTATGGGAGAAATTGAAATAAGTTATTCAAAGCAATGGACCAACAATGCTTTCAACATACTGGTAACAGTGAAAAACAATTCAACTGAAGAAAAAAGCGGACTTATTTCAATGGATTTGCCAGACAACTGGAAACTTGAAGGAGACGGCGACATAAGCGTTCCTGCAAAAAGCGAAAAAACCTTCACGCTTAAAGCAATTCCTCCGAATGGCTTTAAAGAAAAAGCAAAGGGAACAATTATTGTAAGCATGAGTGGAGAAATAAAAGAGAAAGAGATTGAATTTGAGCCAAGCGAGGTAAGCAGTAATGCAATTGGCGCAGCATTTATAGTGTTTGGTGGAAGCGCGTTGTTAATTGGGCTTATTGTTGCCGCATTAGTGGCTGTTGCCTTATTGCTGCCAAGAAAGCAAGTGCCAACAGTTGACCCCTGGGAAACAACAAGAAAACCAAAACAATAAGCTTTTAAAAGAGTATTCATAAGATTTATATTATTGCAATGGTAGTACACTGTGCCCAAAACAGTGTTCTTACAGGAGACAGGCAAGGGGCATAAATGCTGGCATTGAATTCTTTTTTTAATGCCCTTAAAAGCTTAAAGAAATTCATTGCCGCTTTTTAGGCCAAAAATTTTTTGGCCAAGCATGGTGAGCCAATGGCTAAAAAGCATAAACCGAGGAGCGGTTCGCTTGCTTTCTATCCAAGAAAGCGCGCATTGAGAGAGGTCCCTCAATTCACTTCTTTTAATTCAAAGGGCATTGAAGGCGTTGCTCCATTGAATTTCTTTGGATACAAAGCAGGAATGACCCATGTACTTGGAACAGACAAGCACAAAAAAAGCCCTACTTTTGGACAAAAAGTGCAATTTGCTGTAAGCATAATCGAGTGCCCTCCATTGAAGGTTTTTGGCATAAGAGCCTATGGGAAAAAACCCCAAGGATTGGTGTGCTTGGGTGAAAAACGCGCAAAGCAATTGGACAAGAAATTAAAGCGAAGGATAACCATTCAAAAGAAAAAAGAGAAAAAGGAAAAAGAAGAACCAAAGGAATTCGATTTCTCCAAGAACATTGAAAAAATAAGCGAAATAAGGCTACTGGCTCACACGCAGCCAAAACTCACCGGCATTGGAAAGAAAAAACCGGAAATTGTTGAAATTTCTTTAAGCGGAAGCGTTGAAGAACAATTAAAATTCGCTGAAGAAAAACTCGGAAAGGAAATAACTGTTAGGGAAGTTTTCAATGAATTGGATTTTTTGGATGTAAAGGCTGTAACCAAGGGAAAAGGGTTTTCGGGCGTGGTTAAAAGATTCGGTGTCAAAGACCACAGGCCAAAAGCAAAAAAGCAAAGAATTGTCGGAAGCATTGGCCCATGGCATCCTGCTACAGTAATGTTCACTGTTGCAAGAGCCGGACAACTTGGCTATCAGTTCAGGACCGAATTCAACAAAAAATTGCTTGCAATTGGCAATGGTGAAAAAATCACTCCAAAGGGTGGTTTTAAAAATTATGGCGTTGTAAAAAATGATTTCATTTTAATTGAGGGCTCTGTGCCTGGACCTGTTAAAAGATGTGTTGCTTTAAGAAAAGGCATCAGGCCAGCGCCCATAGAAAAGCATCAATTGGAAGGAGTTGAATTTGTTGCCTCAGAGCAAAAATAGCATTTCAGTGTTTTCCATTGATGGAAAAAAGGTAAGGGAAATAACCCTGCCAAAAGTGTTTTCGTTAGAGGTTGAACCAGAACTTATTATGAGGGCCGTGCTCTCAATTCAGTCCGCCAAAAAACAACCCCAAGGAGTAAAGCCCTTCGCTGGACGCGGTGGAAGCGCTGAATACCGTGGCACAAGGGATTTGCCTTCAATGGAGCGTGGTATTAATGTTGGCAGAGCAAGGCTTCCAAGGAAAAAGAATGAACGGGGATTGCTTGCTGGGGATGTTGCAAAGGTTCCACAGGCAGTCGGCGGCCCAAAAGCGCACCCTCCAAAGGTTGAAGCAGTGCGAAAGGAAAAAATAAACAAAAAGGAGAAAAGAAAGGCATTGCAGAGCGCAATTGCTTCCTGTGCTTTAAAAGAGCTCGTGGAAAAAAGGCACAAATTTGATGCTACAGAACTACCAATAGTTGTGGAGGATAAATTTGAAGAAATTTCAAAAACAAAGGATGTTATTAGTGCAATGAAGGCTATTGGCGTTTACAGTGATGTGGAATATGCTAAAAGCAAAAGGAAGAGAAGAAGCGGCAAGGGAAAAAAGCGCGGCAGAAAATTCAAGAAAAAGAAAAGCATTTTGATTGTTACTTCAAAGAAGGCTCCTGTTTTTAAGGCAGCAAGAAACCTTGAAGGCGTTGAAATCGTGCCAGTGAATGAATTGAACGCTGAATTGCTTGCTCCGGGAGGAATGCCTGGAAGGCTCACTGTTTGGAGTGAAAGCGCAGTTAAGGGGGTTGAAGGAAAATGAAGGCATCAAGGAAGAAAACACCAAAGGAATATGAAGTTATTTTGTTTCCCCTTATAACTGAAAAAGCAGTGGATGTAATTGAAAAAGAAAACAAGCTAACATTTATTGTTGACATGAGAGCAAACAAGAAAGAAATTAAAAGAGAAATTGAAAAAGAGTTCAATGTAAAGGTTGACAATGTTAATCTTTTACGCGATACAAAGGGAAGAAAAAAAGCCATAGTGAAAATAAACAAGCAATTTAAAGCAAATGACATTGCAATGAAACTTGGAGTAATTTAAGGTGAATTGAATGAGTAGAAGAATTGATTCCCAGAGAAGAGGAAAAGGCGGTCCTGCTTTCAGGGCAAGAAAAGGTGGAAAGGAATCAAGGTATTTGACATTGCGGGAATCAAAAAACAAACTCATTAAAGGGCATGTTGTTGATTTGACGAAGGAACCTGGCCGCAATACTGTCATGGCAAGAATTTTAACCGAAAACAACGATGAATTTTTCAGCGTTGCTGCAGAAGGGCTTTTTATTGGAGAAGAGATTGAGATTGGAAAAGGCGCGTCAATTGAAATCGGTAATATTCTTCCATTGCGGGATGTTCCAGAGGGATGCCCTGTGTTTAATATTGAATTGGTTCCAGGGGATGGTGGCGCAATTGCTCGTTCAACTGGAAGCTTTGCAATACTGGTTTCAAAGGATGACAGCAAAGCACTTTTAAAGCTTCCATCTGGAAAAACAAAACAGGTTCCATTGGATTCACGCGCCACAATTGGTTGTGCGAGCGGTGGTGAAAGAACAGAGAAGCCGTTTGTAAAAGCCGGAAAGAAGTTCTATCAAGTAAAAGCAAAAGGTGGAAGAATCTTTCCTGTTACAAGGGGCGTTGCAAAGAATGCCAGCACTCACCCCTTTGGCGGCGAACAACACCACGCTGGAAAGAGTAAGAGCGTTTCAAGGCATGCACCACCCGGCAGAAAGGTTGGACAGATTGCTTCAAAGAGAACTGGAAGGAAGAAAAGGTGATTGAATGGCTGTAAGAGAGTTTACTTTCAGGGGCAAAAAAATGGAAGAACTTGAAAAGATGTCATTGGATGAATTTTCAAAGCTATTGAATGCAAGGGGCAGGCGTTCAATCAAGAGAGGCTTGGACCAAAAACTACTTAAAAAAATAGAGGAAGCGAGAAAGGAAGTAGCAAAAGGAAACAAGAGAGTTGTAATAAGAACCCATCACAGGGACATGATTGTAATCCCGGCAATGGTTGGCTTGACTTTTGGAGTGCATGCTGGAAATGAATTCAAGCTTGTAGAAATAAAGCCTGAAATGCTGGGGCATTACTTGGGTGAATTTGCACTTACAAGAAAGAAATTAACTCACGGAAAGGCAGGAATTGGTGCAACAAAATCAAGTACTGCGATTACTGCAAGGGGTTAAAATGGTTAAAAAAGAATACCAAAAAAAAGTGAAAAAGGAAAAGCATTGCGCTAAAGCAATGCTTAAGAACCGCAGGATTAGTACAAAATATGCAGTGGAAATAGCAAATTATATTAAGGGCTTGCCTGTCAGCAAGGCATTGGCAAAACTTCAAAGGATTGCTGAAAAAAAGGAATACTTGCCTTTGAAAAAATATAATAAAAAGGTAGCACACAGAAAAGGCAGGGCAATTGCAGGAAAAAAAGCTGGAAGATATCCCGTGAAGGCATGCAATTCGTTCATTGAATTGCTTAACACTGCAATTGCAAATGCTGAAAACAAGGGATTGGACACTGAAAAGCTTTTAGTGCTGCATGCCTTTGCAAGCCAAGGCCACAGGCGACTGGGCCATCAACCAAAGGGAAGAATTGCTGGGAAAAGAAGGGAAAGAAAAAGCACTCACATTGAAGTAATTCTCCAAGAGGCGAAGTGAATGATTGAAAGAACATTTATTCAACAAAACATAAAGAAAATAAACATTGAGAACTATCTTAAAAAGCACTTGGAAAAAGCCGGGTTCACTGGTCTTAAAATGAGCAAAACCCCTTTAGTGACAAGGATTGTGCTCAATGTGACAAGACCTGGCTTGGCAATCGGCAAAAAGGGCAAAAACATCAGGATTCTCACAAAGGAATTGGAGGAAAAATTCGGAATTGAAAACCCTCAAATTGAAATCCAGGAAATAAGCAAGCCTGAATTGAATGCAAAGGCAACAGTTGACAAAATTACTTCGCTTTTAGAGCGCGGTTATTCTTGGAGAAGTGTTGCTTATAGAACCATTGAGGATATCATGAATGCCGGCGCTCAAGGCGTTGAACTTGTACTCAAGGGAAAGCTTGCCGGCAAAGGTGGAAGGAAAAGAAAGGAAAGAATTGCTGTTGGTTATATGAAGAAAGCCGGCGCGCAATCTGAATTGGTTGAATTTGCAAAAGGCGATGCTTATCCAAAAGCCGGGGCCATTGGCGTCAAGCTTAGAATAATTAAACCAAACATTGTTTTTCCTGACAAAGTTGACATAAAAAAACTGCTCGAAGAAGAAAAGGAAATCAAAACAGAAACCAAAGAAAAGAGTGAAGACAGCAAGGAAAAAATGGAAACCGAAACAAAAAAGGCAGTGGAAAAAACCGAAGCAAAAGCGGAAAAAAGCGAGCGAGAAAAAGGCAAAGAGAAAGAAGAAAAAGGAAAGGAAGGGGAAAAGGCAGAAAAAGTGCAAAGCAAGGAAAAAGAAGCAAAGCACAGCGAGAAAAACATAAAATCGGTTAAAGAAAAAGGCAGTGAAAAAAGCAAACCTGAAAAAAACACGGGAAAAAAGCAAAAAGAAAGCGAGAAAAAGCCTAAAAGGGTGAAGAAATGAAGATTGGTGAAATCAGGGACATGGGAAAGGCTGAAATTGAGGAGAAACTTCGCCAGGCAAAAAAGGAGTTAAGGAAGGAAAGATCAATTATTGCTTCGGGCACTCGCCCTGATAATCCCTGCAAAATACGCAGTATTAGGAAGAATATTGCGAGAATGCTTACAGTGCTTAGAGAAAAGGAATTAATTGGAGAAAAAAATAAAAAGGAAAAAAAGCCAAAAGAAAAACCAAAAGAGGTGATGAATAAATAATGCCTGAAGTGTGCCCTGTTTGCGGTCAACCCAAGGAACTCTGTGTTTGCGGTGAAATGGCCAAGGAATCACAGCGTGTTCGCATAAGGGTGGTGCAAAGGAGATTTGGCAAAACAGTGACCATGATTAGCGGTTTGAATGAGGATATAAACATTGCAGAGCTTGGAAAGGAATTGAAGAAAAGGCTTGCATGCGGTGGAACGGTGAAAAATGGCGTTATTGAATTGCAGGGTGACCATAAACAGAAAGCAAAGGAAATCCTCCTTCGCGAGGGCTTTAGCGAGAACCAAATTGAGGCGTGAGTTGATTCAAATGGAAAAAAAGTACAATATTACAGCAAGGAATGTTTTTGTCCATGAAATTATTGGCCTCAAAGCGAAGGTTGTGAATAGCAGTGATAAGAACAGGATTGGATTGCGGGGAAAAATTGTGGATGAAACAATGAAAACCCTGAGGATTGAAACAGCTAAGGGAGAAAAAATTGTTCCAAAGAGAGAGGTTGTTTTTGAATTAGAACTTTTAAACGGTGAAAAGGTTTTGGTTGATGGAAAGAATATTGAGAAAAGACCCGAGGATAGAACAAAGGAGCTCTGGAGGAAATCACTATGAGTGAATGTAATGACAAGAATTGCCCTGTGCATGGAAGCATTAAGGTGCGCGGGAATGTGTTCACTGGAAAGGTTATCAGTGCTAAACCGGCTAAGACTGTTACAATTGAGAGGAAAATAATTGAATTTGTTCCAAAATATGAGAGGTATAAAAAGGTGAGGTCAAGGATTCATGCACATAATCCTCCATGCATTAATGCAAAAGAGGGTGACATTGTTAGGATTGGCGAAACAAGAAAGATTAGTAAAACGAAGAGTTTTGTTGTTTTGGAGAAAGTAAGTGATGGAAAATGAAGGCAATTGGAGCTTCTAGCGTTAAGAGTTTGCCTCAGAAGGCGCGTTGTGTTTGTGCTGACAATTCAGGCGCAAAAGAGGTTGAAATAATTAGCGTTATTGGCTTTAAGGGGAAGAAAAGAATGAATCCAAAGGCTGGAATTGCTGACATGGTTAATGTTGTGGTTAAAAAGGGAAAACCAGAAATGAGAAAAAAGGTTGAACGCGCTGTAATTGTGCGCGTTAAAAAGGAATACAAACGCGCTGATGGTACACGGATTGCTTTTGAGGATAATGCTGTTGTTTTGGTAGATGATAAAGGAATTCCCAAGGGTTCTGAAATAAAGGGAGTTATTGCCAAGGAGGTGGGCGAGCGCTGGCCTAAAGTTGCCGGGCTCGCACAGCAAATAGCTTAGGTGGTTTTTAATGGTTAAATCAAAGAAGCCCAAAAAGCAAAGGAAAGCCCATTATGAAAAGGGAATGCATAAAATGAAGGAAAACGTGTCAGTGCATTTGGATAAAAAGCTTGCAAACGAGATTGGGTGCAAAAGCTTGCCTGTCAGAAAGAATGACACTGTTCAAATAATGCGCGGTGACAACAAGGGAAAAAAGGGAAAGGTCACAAGGGTTGATTATGAGAGGGGCTTTGTTTTTATTGAAAAAATTGTCAGGAAAAAGGCAGATGGCACTGAAATCGCTGTGCCTTTCAGGGCTTGTAATCTTTTGCTTATTGCTCTGGATAAAAGCGACCAGAGAAGGGTGAAAAGAGCTGTAAAAAAGGGAAAGAAGGTGGAGTGAATGGCTAAAAAGGGAGAAACAAAGGGCCTTAAGAGGCTGAAAGCACCAAAGGTCAGAAAGCTTAAGAGAAAGGTCAGAAAATGGACTATTCGAAGCAGGGCTGGTCCTTATAAGGGCAATGAATCAATCCCGCTTGGCTTTGTCTTGAGGGATTTGATTGGCGTTTGTAAAACAATGCACGAGGTCAGAATTGTTTTAAAAGAAGGAAAGGTAAGGGTTAATGGCATTAAAAGAAGTGATTACAGGTTTTCGGTTGGATTGTTTGACGTTGTTTCAATTGATGGCTTTGGAAAGGATTACAGGATTGTGTTTGATTTGAAGGGGCGCTTTGAGGCAGAGGAAATTGATCAAACGGAGAAGAAAACAAAGATTTCCAAAATAATTGGAAAGAAAAAAACAAAAGGCGGCAAGATTCAGCTGAGAACAAACGATGGGAGAACAATTGTAATGGATAAAACAGAGGCAAAGGTTGGTGATTCTGTGGAAATAGAGCTTCCTGTTCAAAAAGTGAAAAGGATTCTTTCCTTTGGAAAGGGAGCAAAGGCTTATATTATTGGCGGAAAGCACGCTGGAAAGAAAGCGGAGATACTTGAAGTGAGAGAGGGTGAAATAAATAAGCCAAAAATTGTGTTATTGAAGGATAAAGAAAATGAGTTTTTGACTACAATGGATAAAGTGTTTGTGGTGGGTTGAAAAAATGAATCCAATGAAAGAAGTTCGCATTGAGGCAGTTACTGTCAATATGGGTGTTGGAAAAAGCGGTGAAGAGCTTGATAAGGCAAAGACCATTCTCCAGCAAATAACAGGCAGCAAGCCTGTGAAAACCCGTGCAAAGGTAAAGCAGCCGAAATGGGATATTAGGCCTGGATTGGAGATTGGTGTTAAGGTGACATTGCGCGGAAGCAAGGCAGAGGAATTCCTCAGAAAAGCGCTTAGTGCAAAGGACAACGTGCTTTTAAGGAAGAATTTTGACAGGAATGGCAATTTTGGCTTTGGAATAAAGGAGCATATTGAATTGCCTGGCGTTAAATATGATCCTAAGCTTGGAATTGTAGGATTTGATGTTATTGTTTCTCTTGGAAGGAAAGGTTATAGGATTAAGAGGAGAAAGTACAAAAAAAAGAAGGTTGGGCAAAAGCACAGGGTTTCAAAAGAGGAGGCAATCCAGTTTGTGAAGGAAAAATTCAATGTTAAGGTGGAGTGACATGGAGAGAAATAAAAAGAGAAAGCATGAGTGCAGAATGTGCGGAGCACGCATTGGGGTTATTAGAAAGTACGGTCTCAACATGTGCAGGCGTTGTTTCAAGGAATTTGCACCAAAGCTGGGATTTAAAAAGTTTGATTGAGTGGTGAGAAAGAATGGCATTAATGGATCCGATTTCAAATGCAATGATTTCCATTAAGAACTGTGAGAGGGCTGCAAAGAGGGAGTGCATTTTTAGGCCTGCCTCAAAGCTTTTGGGAAACATTTTGAATGTAATGAAGAAGAATGATTATATTGAGGGCTTTGAATTGATCGATGACAAAAGAGAAGGCATTTTCAGAATAAAGCTTAATGGAAGGATAAATGAATGCCGTGCTATTAGGCCGCGTTATACTGTGAAAAAGGATGAATTTGAGAAATTTGAAAAAAGATTTTTGCCGTCAAAGGATGTGGGAATTTTAATTGTTACTACTCCTGAAGGAGTTTTTTCCCACAAAGAGGCAAAGGAAAAAGGTATTGGTGGAAGGCTTTTGGCGTTTGTTTATTAGGTGAAAAAATGAGGAAAGAAGTTGAAATTCCACAGGGAATGGAAGTAATTGTTTCAGGAAACACTGTTACTTTAAGGGCAAACGGAAAAGAGGAGTCAAGGGAGTTCAATATAAGAAAGGTAAAAATTTCAAAAAAGAATGGAGTGATTGAAATAGAGGGCCTTGACAAAAAGAGAAAAACAAATGCATTGGTTAGTACTGTTGCAGCACATATTAAAAACATGGCTTTGGGGTTACAACACGGCTATGAGTACAGGTTAAAGGCAGTGTTTTCACACTTTCCAATGGCAATAAAGGTAGAGGGAAAAAAAGTTGTCATTAGCAATTTTGCCGGTGAAAAGAAGCCAAGGTATTCGGAAATAGTTGGAGAAAACACCAAAGTGGAAGTAAAAGGTAAAGAAATCATTGTAAGCGGCCCGAGCAAGGAAATGGTTGCACAGACTGCTGCAAACATTGAAAGGGTTGCCAGAGTGAAAAATAAGGATTTAAGGGTTTTTCAGGATGGCATTTACCTTGTAAGTAAGGGGCTTGTTGAGGAAAAGGGTGGAGGCGAGAGCAATGCCTGAAAAGAATGCTGAAAAGAAAAAGCCTGCAAGCGTTAAAAAGCCCAACAAGGAAAAAATGGAAACCAAAACAAAAAAGGCAGCGAAAAAAACCGAAGCAAAAACGGAAAAAAGCGAGCGAGAAAAAGGCAAAGAGAAAGAAGAAAAAGGAAAGGAAGAGGAAAAGGCAGAAAAAGTGCAAAGCAAGAAAAAGAAGGTCAGAAAAGCAAAACCAAGGGAGAATAAGGAGAAAAAGGTGCCGGCAACAAGTGAAGAAAAGGCTCTTCAGGAGAAAATCAAGGCAAAGACAAAGCAGGAGTTCAGGGGCAGGTTTGGAAAAAGCTCAATTAGAAGGCCCAGCAAGAAGAAATGGCAGAAATGGAGAAAGCCAAGGGGGATTGATTTCAAAATAAGGGAGTCACGCTTGAAAATTCCAAAGACAGGTTATCGCACTGAAAAGAGTGTTCGCGGTTTGCATCCGAGTGGAAAAAAAGAAATTCTTATACATAACGAAGGCGGGCTTTTGTCTTTGGATGGAAAAAATATAGCCATAAGGATTGCCACAACAGTTGGAAAGAAAAAGAGAATAGCAATTAGAAAAAAATGCGCTGAACTTGGATTAAGGGTGTTGAACTGAGTTGATGTAAAATGAATGCAAAAAAGGTAAAGGAAATATCTGCAAGGATTCTTAAAGTTGGAAAAAGCCGTGTCTTGGTTGACCAAGAGGAAATAGAGCGAGTGAAAGAGGCAATTACAAAGGATGATGTGCGTAGCCTAATAAGTGAAGGCATAATAAAAAAGAGCAAGCGCCCTGAACAAAGCCGCGCAAGAGCACGAAAGCTTAAGGAAAAGAAAAGAAAGGGCAGAAAAAAAGGCGAGGGTAAAAGGCGAGGCAAATACAAAACCAGGGCTAAAAGGAAGAAGAGCTGGATTTCAAAGGTCAGAGCGCAAAGGCGCACTTTGAAGGAGTTAAGAAAAAGCAATCCAAAAGAGGTTGAAAAAATAGGATATGGAAAGCTTTACAGGATGATAAAAGGCGGTTATTTTAAGGGAAAGAAATATGTTGAGAAAAAGGTTTTGGAGGGAAAGTGATACAAATGGTCTCAACAATGGAATTGAAGTTCAGAAGACGCAGGGAAGGAAAAACCAATTATGTGAAGAGACTTGCATTGCTTAAATCCAATAAGCCAAGAATGGTTTTCCGGAAATCAAACCGCTATGTTACAATCCAGTTTGTTCAATTCAACAAAACCGGTGACAAAACAGTTGTTGGCGTTAGTTCAAGGCAGTTGAAAAAATTCGGCTGGTTTGGAAACACAAACATTCCTTCCTCTTATTTGACTGGATTTTTGGCTGGAAAGATTGCCATCAGCAGAGGAATTAAGCATGCAGTGCTTGACATTGGATTGATTACGCCTGTGCTTAAATCAAGGCCTTTTGCTGCCTTGCTTGGAGCACTTGATGCAGGCATTGAAATTCCACAT
This sequence comes from Candidatus Iainarchaeum sp., assembly GCA_017608575.1. Lineage (GTDB taxonomy): Archaea > Iainarchaeota > Iainarchaeia > Iainarchaeales > DTGL01 > JAFCFP01. Next base: position 21,701 of record JAFCFP010000012.1, read on the forward strand.
GATGAGAGTGCTTTGCCTCCAATGGAGAGAATTGAAGGAAAACACATTGAAGAATTTGCAAAGTCATTGAATGAAGAGGGATTCAAAAAAAGGTTTTCTGAGTATTTAAAAAACAATGTTGACCCCAAAAATTTAAGTTCGTTGTTTAAAAAAACAAAAGAAAGAATTGAAAAGGAAGCGGTGAAATAAATGAAGACAAGAAAGGAAAGCGCCAGATCCAGGGAAAAAAGAGAGGAAAAAAAGGAAAAAGAACTCTTGGAATGGATTCCAAAGACAGAGCTTGGAAAAAAGGTTTTGGCTGGTGAAATAAAATCACTTGAAGAGGTTCTCTCCACAAATAAGAAAATAATGGAACCTGAAATAGTTGATTACTTGGAGGAATTAGAGGAAAAATTGGTTGATGTTCAGAAAACCGCGCGAGTGGTTAGAGCTGGAAGGAAATTTTCCTTCCGTGTGGCTGTACTTGTTGGAAACAAGAATGGCATCGTTGGACTTGGAACAGCAAAAGACAAGGAAAAATGGCCAGCTGTGAGAAAAGCAACCAAAAATGCAAAACTCAACCTTATATTGGTAAAGCGCGGTTGCGGGAGCTGGGAGTGCACTTGCAATGAAGAGCATTCAGTGCCGTTTAAGGTTGTTGGCAAGAATGCTTCAGTGAGAGTAACCCTTTTGCCGGCACCCAAAGGCGTTGGCCTTGTTGTTGGTGACAACATAAAACCAGTGCTTGAATTTGCAGGAATAAAGGATGTGTGGAGCAAGACAAGCGGCAGCACTGATACAACGCTTAACTTTGTGAGAGCAGCAATAAACGCGTTGGAGAACATTTCCAATGTCAAGCTTTCAAAGGACATGGAGAAAAAACTCAGGGAGCGTGCTGGAAAATGATTGCTGCAATTAGAGTAAGGGGAAATGTTAACGTAAGCAGGGATATTGAGGACACAATGAAGCTTTTGAGGCTGCACAAGGTTAATCATTTAGTGCTTCTTGGAGAAACAAAATCAGTTGTTAAAATGCTTAAAAAGGCTGAAAATTATATTACTTGGGGCATTATCAAAAAAGAAACACTTGCAAAAGTGCTTGAAAAAAGGGCTTTGTTGCCTGGCAATAAAAAGCCTGGTGCAGAGTTTTTCAAAGGAATTGGAGTGAATTCTTGGATGGATTTAGCAGAAAAACTTGTTTCCAACAAAGTAGATATCAGGAAAATTGGAATAAAACCCGTGTTTAGGTTGAGGCCTCCGAGGAAGGGCTTTGAAAGAAAGGGAATAAAGAAGCCTTTTACTATTGGGGGCGCACTTGGAGACCGTGGTGAAAAAATAAATGAATTGATTGAGAGAATGATTTGAGGTTGTTATCATGAAAAGGCACCGAAGAAAAAAGGAAAAACTTCGAGGGCAAAGAAGCCATGGAAAAGGAAACACCAAAAACAAGCGTGGAGCCGGCTCCAGGGGCGGTAAAGGAAGAGCTGGCTCTCAAAGGCATAAATTTTCCAAGTATTATGCTAATTTTGGTGGAAAAAAAGCAATGAAGCCCTCAAAAAAGGAACGCTCAATTAACTTGGATATTCTCTTAGAAAGAATTCCTAAATGGATTGAAAAAGGAAAAGTGAAAGAAGAAAACGGCATAATTGTGATTGATGGCAAAATAATTGGATTTGATAAATTGCTTGGCAGGGGAACAATTGAAAAGAAATTGCTTGTTAGAAATTTAAAGGTATCAAAGAGTGCAAGAGAGAAAATCGAAAACGCGGGTGGTTCTCTTGAAGGTCTTGAATCCTCAGAGAATGAAGCTGTGGAAGAAGAAATTGTTGAAGAGCATAATTCAGGGGAGGTGAATTAATGGGATTGCTTGATTTACTGGAGCCAATTTATTCTGCTTTGCCTTCAGTGAAAGCCCCAGAGGTTGAACCACCCCTTAAAAGGAAACTTATGTGGTCTGCTCTCGCCTTGACTATATTTTTCATTCTTGGAAAAATTACAGTCATTGGATTACAAAGTGGCGTTGAAGACAGGCTTATCGGCTTTCAGGAAATACTTGCAAGCCAGACTGGTTCGCTTATTACCGCTGGAATTGGCCCAATTGTGCTTGCATCAATTATTTTGCAATTGCTTGTAGGTGGCAAAATAATCAATATTGATTTAACCGATCAAAAAGACAGAGCCAGATTCCAGGGATTACAAAAACTGTTTGCAATTGTTCTGTGTTTCTTTGAAGGCGCAGTATACCCTCTTTCAGGAATGCTTGCCCCACAACCGGGATGGCTTTTCCTTGTAATTGCACAAATCGCATTAGGATCAATTATTTTGCTTTACTTGGATGAATTGGTTGGAAAGTACGGCATTGGTTCAGGAATCGGTCTTTTTATTGCCGGTGGCGTTGCTGGAAGGTTTTTCTGGCAGGTTTTTAATCCACCATTGATTAATCCAAAGTCTCCGGCTGGTGGCCAGTTGTGGAAGTTCATTGCATCAGTTGGACAGTTTGGATTCAATTATGCTTCCCTTGTGCTGTTAATGCCCATAGTGGTTGCATTTATTATTTTCCTGATTATAATCTATGCCAATGCAATGCATGTTAATATTCCCATTACTATGGGCAGAAAGGGAATGGGCGGCAGATATCCAGTAAAATTCCTTTATGTTTCAAACCTTCCAGTTATTCTGGCTGTTGCACTTTTTGCAAATGTTAGAATGTGGGGCATGGCTTTAAAGAACGTTCCAGTGCTTGGACAAATAATGGCTGCTGTTACTTGGGCAACTGGTTCTTCACTTGAACCAAATGGTCAGGGAATTTATGGCCTGTTTGGAAGGCTGTTTTTGCAGATTGGCAGCCTTGGCTTTGGTGAAGGACTGGCTTTTATGGCTCCGCAACTGTTGCAGGGCGCTGTTTACTTGGTTTTATTGGTTATTGCTTGTGTTATATTTGGAAAGTTCTGGGTTAAAATGGGTGGTCAAAGCCCAGAGGATGTTGCAAGGCAATTGCAGAGCTCTGGAATGTACATTCCTGGCTTCAGGAGGGATCCAAGGATTATTGAAAGGGTTTTAAAGAGGTACATTCCTCCTATTACAATTCTTGGCTCGATTTTTGTGGGCTTGCTTGCGGGCATTGGAAACATGACGCTTGGAACGCTTGCGTCCGGAACTGGAATTTTGCTAACGGTTGGAATTGTTTACAGAATTTATGAAGAGTTAGCAAGGACTCAATTAGCGGAATCACACCCGTTGATTAGGAAGATGCTGGGGTGAAAAAAATGGTGTTTATTAATCCATCAATTGATTTGCTTTTAATTGCACTGGCAATAGTCGTGTTTTTGAATTTACTTAGGGCAAAATTTCAAAGCAAGGAATTGATGGATAAAGTGAAGGAAAAAAACAAGCAAGTAAAGAAATTGATGAAGCAAAAGGACAAGCATTCAATAAAAGAAATGGGAAAGGCAAACAAGGAATTAATGGAATTGAACATGCAGGTAATGCGAAAAACCATGCCTATTACAATGATTTCCCTTGTGTTATTTATTATTATCTTTCCGTTTATAAGGGCAGAATATGAAGGCTATGTTTTCCCATTGCCTGTTCCATTGCCATGGATTGATTTCCAATTGCATTCGCAAACCAATTGGCTTGGTTATTATTTTGTAGCATCTCTTACCTTTTCAATTTTGATTGGTTTAATAAAAAAGATTGTTGAAAAGCTCAAGAAAGGTGATTGAATGGCCAAACCGTCAGACAAACCAAAGAAAAGAAAATGCAGAAGAAAAGCCTTTGGAAAGGCAAGAGAGTACTTTGAAAAACCAGAAAAAGGCAGAAGAAAATGCGGAGTGTG
>JAFCFP010000056.1 GCA_017608575.1 Candidatus Iainarchaeum sp.
AACAGACGATGACTATTATTCATTTGATTTAAAAGAAGGTTATGTTTACCCCAATGTGGTTTGTGGAAACATCCTTGACCTGCAAACAGGAGAAATAGGAGGGCATTGCGTTATTGCTTTAACAAAAAACCAAATCAAGTCAACTATGGGCATTTACAAAGAATTAAATGGCGCCCCATTAATCGAACCACAAGACGGGTCTTTCATGGGGTATATTAATAGTGACTCCCTTATTTTCATCAACGAAAACGGAGATAATACATTTGGTGAATCCCAAATTTATTGGGTGATAACAGACGATGACTATTATTCATTTGATTTAAATGAATACAAGTGGACAAGCTATCACTATTACTTAGAGAAAATACAAAAACAAAAAGAAAAACTAACCTCCTTAAAATAACCCTTTTACGCTTTTTCTTGGGTGTTTTTATTGGTGTGGCGTGTGGTTTGCGAATTCTTCGGAATTCAACTAACTCTCTTAGCAGTAACATCAGTGCCGCTTTTGCGATATAATTTTAATTTTTTTGCAGGCGGAAAAGCTTTAGGTGGGTAATACTTTTATGAAAAAAGACAGGTTTGGATTACTGATTGTTCTAATGTTTTTAGCATTAAGCATTTTCCTGCTTGGTTGCACTGGCGAGACTGGATCAGTTAAAGAAAAAGATAAAAGTGTTACAACTGCCTCGCAAGGGTTTACTCCCTATAAGGTTTGTCCAGACGGAGCCAAGGTATCAGTGGAAGATAAGTGCCCTAAAGGAACAGAAACTGCGACAACGCTTGTACCACAAACCACCAATAAAGGGACACCTAGCGAAGCACCCTCGCAAACACCCACTAATACGCCTATGCAGACATCTGAAGTTGCAGGAATGATTATTGGAAACAAAGATATTGAGACCAGAAATTTTCAATTTCACTTTAAGAGAGTTGCAACCAGAGACTTTGGCACTTTTCAGTTGGCAAGACCAAAGGGCAAATTTGTAATCTTTTACTTAACCGTCAAGAATGTTTCAAAAGAGAAGCAAGAAATATATCCAAGCGATTTTATTTTAATTGACGCTAATGCCAACAAATATGAAGGAGAAGACGTTGGTTGTGGAGAAACTTTGTGGGTGAAAATTAACCCACAATTCAGCACTGAATTTTGTTTCAATTTTGATGTTCCCAAAGAAACAACTTTCTTCACTTTAAACTACAAAGATGAAAAAATGTTTGACATAGAACTTGCAAGCGGATCAGTTAAAGAAAAAGATAAAAGTGTTACAACTGCCTCACCTACACCCACGCCCTACAAAGTCTGCCCAAATGGCACCAAGATTGCAGTGGACGAAAAATGCCCAAGCGAAGAAGAAACTGCAGCAACGCCCGTGCCAACGACCACACCAACACCTGAAACAACACCTCCTGCAAATGTTGAAAATGTTGAGAATGGAAAAATTGGCACAACCTATGAGATAAACTACCTTAATGCAAAATATGAGGTTACATTGAAGGAAGCTGAATTCGCTGAATCACAAAGCGAGTTTTTTGACAAATATTACCTGATGGCTTTTTTTGAAATAAAAAACGTGGGCGATGAAAGCGAGTACTTTTCACCAGACATCTACTTTGTGGACAAAAGCCAAGAAAAATACGACAGAACAATAGCCATTGATGTAGGTGACAAGTATTCCAAAACAATGGACTTTCTCAAAAAATTATCCCCAAACACCAAGATGAGTGGATGGGTGGCAATCGAAGTCCCAAAAGGAACCAGTTCTGGTAACCTGTTCTACGAATACTCAAACCCACTACTAAACAAAAAACCCAAGTACATAAAATACACAATAACTGGATAAACCAATGAATGTTGAAAGGTATGTCTTTGTTCGATAAAAGTTTGATTGCTAATACTGTTGGAATGAATGAAGGGAGTTATTGTTCGTTGCCCAGCTACTTATTTTGGCGGCATTTTGGATAAAGCTGTGAGTAAGTGAATAAAACTTAAAATCAAACTTTTTAAGAAGTTGTCATCTAAGGAAAAAATTTTTTAGTATACAAGAAACAAGGATGCTCACTTTTGTGTCACTCCTTTTCAACGATGTCTCCTATTGGAGGATTTTGACTGAGCTCCAAAAACTTAGAAAAGCTAAGTATTAACGTAGAGTTACATGCTCTTCACAACAATACTCTCTCCATAGTTTACATTTTACAAGGCAATTGAAAGAAAGGGAAGTGGAAGAATTTTATCCCCTTTGTTTTAATTCGATTTGTGCTTCTGTTATTTTTTTGTTTATTAATGGCAAGAGAGTGTTAACTAGTGCTTTTTTTGTGTCAGCCAATGTCTTGTTTGTTTCCCGCAAAAAAGAGTCTTCAATTCTTTTGTCAATTTTTATGCCTTTTTTTCTCCATTTTTTAAGTTCAACTTGTTTAAGGCTTGGAGTCATTTGTTCTTGTTTTTTTAGTTCACGTTCAATTTCCAACAAACAATGCTTGAATTCTGCAAGAAATGCGAGCCGAACATTAGGTGGCCATTCCTTTCTTTTTTCATAAAACAATTCAAAATGTTTTGAAATTGCTTCAACGAGTTGTTGTTTTTCTTTAAACAAAGACGCAGACCTTACAGGCATTGAAATAATGCCCAATGCCTTCATTTCATTCAATGCCCGTTGTTTTATTAATACAGTCATTCTTTTTTCAATCCATTCCAAAAAACTTGGCACCAAATCATTTCTTGCAGTTTCCCTTGCAAGGCTCTCAACTCTGGCTTCCCTCATTGTTGGTTCAAGTCGTTGCATGAACCTTTCAAGCCGTTTCCTTCGCTCTGGTTTTTCTCCAAATGGTTTTTTTGGCGGTCTACGCATATGCAAATAAAGCATGCCAGAAATAAAAGCTTTATTGTTGGTTGTTTTTTCATTTTTATTGTTATGCACGAGGAGAGTGAAGCATTCTGAGTTCTTTTTTTGCTTTAATGCTAAGCCTTTGAATGGCGTCCAATAAATTGCTTGAAATTAAGTCAAGATATTTTGCTTCCTTTGTTTCCGGTGTTATTTCTATCATGTCAGTAATGAATGATTTTGATTTTGTTGTTGACTTTTCAAAGATTTTGGCAAATCTAAGCACTTCCCTTAAAAAAAGCTCTCTTTGCTTTTTTGGAACCGTGTGATATAGTTCTTCAAATCTTTCAACTAAAAGGTTTTTTATTTGTTCAATTTGCTTTTCTCGTTTTCTGCGAAAAAGTTTTGCTGTCAATTTTCCAGTAGGAAATTCAAATAATGAATTTACTAAACGTGCGTTTAAATAATTTAGTGTTCCAGAGAACGCTCTAAAAATGCTTGAAGTCGAAAAAGGACCAATTGAGTGAAAATGTCTTTCTTGTTTTGGAAGTTCACTGAACAAGTTTAAACATTTTTCTTTAATGGTTTTTGAACTTTCACTTAAAATTTCTATCACTATTTTGAATGTTTGTTCTTCTAAGGGTCTTATTTTTTCATGGCCAGTTTTTGGTTTTTTATAAAGCACTACAAAGTTAATTTCCAAGTTGTCCATAAAAGAATAAGTTAAAGCTAGAAAACGAGCTCTTTCATGTGGTGGCAGTAAATTTATTTTTTTTAAAATAAAAGAATACAGTGCTTTGTTGAATTTTTGCCTTGCTCTTTTTATACTGGTGTCATTTTTAAGCAATAAATCATGCTTTAAAACAAAAAAAGAATTTGATTCTTGGCTTAATTCTCCAAAGGCCTGTGCAAAAAACGTGCCAATTTCTGGCAAGAAATCCTTTGATGATTGCTTTTTAGTCATTTTTTTTATGACTTTCCGCCTTCGCTTGCCTGAAAGAGAACGCATTCTTTCATTCCGTGAAGGGCGCTTTCCCCTTGCAGCCATTAAAGAAAACCCCTTGCAAAAAAACACATGAGTTAAACATAAATACAAGCAATGAGTTTATATTTTAAAATGCCTTCAAAAATAAAGAATTATTTTTTGCTGGCCATAGTTCTTTGCACTGCATTGCTTTTAAGTGGCTGCCTTGAACTACAAAAAACCCAAAACAATGCACCGCATTCTTATGTTAAACCAAGTCCCATTATTACGCCACGCACTCCTACACCAATTGAAACGCAAAAAACTCCAACACCGAACCCGGTTCCCTCAATTCAAAAGCAAGACAATCAATTTGGGCTTGAAACTTGTTCTTCAGAGCAAGAATGCATGGCTTACTGTGAAGAACATGAAGAAGAATGCCATCAATACTGCATTCAACACCCTGAAAGCAAGCCCTGCATTGAAATGGGAAAAGCTCACGGTTTTGAAGACGAAAACGTGGAAATTCCAGGAAAATGCTCTGGTTGGCGTGAATGTGGAGCGTTTTGTTCAATGAACCCTGAAAGCTGTGATGAATTCTGTGCTGTAAACACGGCTAGTCCACTCTGCCAGGGAGGGCCAGGACAAGGTGAGCCATTAGGCAATCCACCTGTTTTAAAAATTTCAACAATGTTCATTGACCTTAACAAAATTAAAATGATTTCAAAGTTCAGGAGCTGTCAAGGTCACTTGGTTGTGCCAGGAACAGGCGATGAACCAAGGTCAACAATGAAACACTACTTTAAAGTAAAACCAGAATTTGTAGGAACAAATGACAAAGTTGCAGTTTATGCTCCTTTTAAGGGATACATTTTTGACATTGCATTGGACAGGTGCCGTAGGCCAACAGGGCCATGTTATGGAGGAGGAGAAATTGGATTACTGCCAATTGAAAGCTTGGATAAGTTCAGGCCGGAGGACACTTGGTCTTTTTCAGTTATTCACATTAAACCACTTCCAAACCTTAAAGTAAACGACATAGTCGAAGAAGGTCAATTGATTGGATTTGGAGATTTTGTTGGAGGAGATGAAAGCTATAACACTGTTGACATTGTTATTTCAAAGCATGCCACTCAACCAGTAATAATTGATGGTTACAGTTCGCCTTATAGTGCGCTTGATTCATTGTTCAATTACTTGGATGAAAATGTTTGGAATGAATTCAAAGCACATGGCATTAAATCAAAAGAAGAACTCTTTTTTTCAAAAGAATACAGGCAAACTCATGAATGTCGTTATGAGGGAAGTGGTCCATACTTTTGGTCAGGTTATCAAAATGATCCAAGTGAATGGATTGAACTCACATAAAAACCAGTGCTTTTTTTTTAGCAAGCTTTTAAGTGTTTTTTCAAAATTGAATTAATATATGTACAAATTCATAATACAGGGTGTTGTCCAAGGAGTTGGTTTCAGGCCATACATTTACAATGCCTGCAAAAAAGCCGGTTTGAAGGGCTATGTTCAAAACACAGGCAATGGTGTAATAGTTGAAGTGGACAACAAGGAAAAATTCATTAAAATACTCAAAGAAGTGCCCCCACTTGCAAGAATTGATTCTTTTAAAGTGGAAAAAATTCCCTCACAACAAAAATTCACTGATTTCACAATCAAGAAAAGCTCTGGAAAAGGGTTTGCTGAAATTCCACCTGACTTATATTTATGCAATGATTGCCTTAAAGAACTCCGCGATACAAAAAACAGAAGGCACAATTATTTTTTTATTACATGCACTAATTGTGGTCCCCGTTTTTCCATTACAAAAAAAAGCCCTTATGATAGGAAAACAACCACTATGAACGAATTCCAAATGTGCAAGCAATGCAGAAAAGAATACACTGATCCAAGCAATAGGCGTTATCACGCTCAAACAATTGCCTGCCATAATTGTGGTCCAAAACTGTCGCTTTTAATTAATGGAAAGAAAGCAAAAGGGAAAACTCAACTTGAATTAATAAAGCAAGCCGCGGAATTAATAAAAAACAACAAAATAGTGGCAATTAAGGGAATTGGCGGCTTTCACTTGGCGTGCAATCTAAAAACAAAAACAGCAAAAAAATTAAGAAAAATAACGAATAGGCCAAACAAGCCCTATGCAGTAATGTGCCGTGACATTAAAATGGTTCGCAGAATTGCGTTGCCAACTGACAAAGAAAAACAATTGCTTGAATCAATTGAAAGACCAATTGTATTAGTTAAAAAGAAAAAACCCTTA
>JAFCFP010000057.1 GCA_017608575.1 Candidatus Iainarchaeum sp.
GAAAGGGACAGCGCACAAAATTTGGTTTGGGAACACTGTTAGTGGCTGTTTACAACGATGAATTGGATCGCTTTGAGTCAGTGGCAAAAATTGGCACTGGCATGACTGAAAAGCAATTGGAAAAACTGGAAAAAATTTTAAGCAAAACAAAAACACCCACCAAACCGGTTCGCGTGGAATCCGGTTTGGAACCGGATGTCTGGGTTATGCCTGAGTATGTAATTGAAGTGCGCGCTGACGAAATAACAAAAAGCCCAGTGCACGCTTGTGCTCGAGGCGAATTAGGAGAAGGGCTGGCTTTAAGGTTTCCGAGAATGATTCAATTGCGTTCTGACAGGTCAGCGGAACAGGCAACAACTGTGAGGGAAATTGTTAAAATGTTTGAACAACAAAGAAAAATTTCAACGGAGGAAAAACAGTGAGGCATGGAAGGCTTTTTTTCTGGGAAAAAGTGATTGTTTTCATTGTTTCTTTTTTTCTCGTGCTTTTTTTTGGAGTGCATTTTAGGATTTGGAGCATTCAATGGACTGTTTATTTGTTTCGAGCGGAAAAATGGATTGAATTAGTGTTTGTTTTCTGTGTTGCCACAGGCATAACAATGCTTTTTTCAAAAATATTGCAATGGCATTTTCGCTTTGAGAGAACTCATTAAACAAGAATTGCTTTTTTTATTTCCAGTTCGCCTCTAACGCCGTCCCATTTTTTTACTGCTTTTTTTATTTTAATCCTTTTTTTAAAAAAAGGAGCGTTTGTTACAAGTGTTTCAAATTCACCGCCTTCTCCTGCAAGAGAAATGTTGAATTTTTCTTTCAATTTTTTCAATTCAGCCAAACTTTTCCAGTCAAGTTTTCTTCCAAGCCAGTTTTCATTCAATCCAGCAGCATAAACTCCAACGATTATTATTTCAAGTTTTGTTTTTAGCATTTCTTCCAATAACTGCAATTGGTTGCAGTGCCATAAAGGTGCAAGCGATTTTAATCCAAGTTCGAAAGCAATTCGGTCAACTCTTTTTTTTTGGTACTCGGATGCCAGTGCGCCGCTTACAATTCCGTTGATTCCTATTTTTTCTTTTAGTTCTAACAATATTTCTTTTAGAATGCCGAGTTCTTTTTCTTTTCCTTCAGAGGTTTTGCCTATTAATAAGGGCAAATCCATTGCTTGAGCTGAAAGCTCTGTGAGTTGAATGTTTGGCAAGTGATACATGTAGGAATTTTTATAAGTGGAATGGATTGTGACAAGGCATTCAATTGAGTGGTCCTGTTGTTTGGCGCAGTGTAATGCATACACTGAATCCTTTCCTCCACTGAATAGTGCTGCTAGTTTCATATCCAAAAAGGGAATGGATTTAATTAAAAACTTTTATTGCCTTCTTTTTGCGGTGCAATAAATGCTTGAATCGTTCCTTAAAAGGTATTCCCTCAAATATGGTGACATTGTGTTGTTGGAGTTTGAGGGAGAAGAATTCCAAGGCACTGTTTTGCCTGACAGTAATCCTCACACACTTGTTTTAAAGTTAAGCAATGGCTATAACGCTGGATTTGAATTGGAAAAGATTTCCAAGGTTAAAAAACTCGGCTCTGGAAAAAAAGCAGGAAAACCAGTTGAGAAAAAAATAAAGCAAACAATGAATTCTCCAAAGATCAGTATTTTGCATTTGGGTGGAACAGTGGCAAGCCGTGTGAACTATGAAAGAGGCGGTGTTATTGCTTCTTTTACGCCAAGCGAACTATTATCCAAGTTTCCTGAATTGTTGAAAATTGCCCAAATTAAACCGGTTTTTATTGAAAACATTATGTCAGAGGACATATTGTTTTCTCATTACTCAAAACTGGCTCGTGTTGTTAAAGAAGAAATTGAGTCAGGTGTTGATGGAATAATTGTAACGCATGGCACTGACACTTTGCATTATTCTGCTGCGGCTTTGAGTTTTATTTTTTCAAAACTTCCAATTCCAGTGCTTTTTGTTGGCTCGCAGAGGAGCAGTGATAGGCCAAGCAGTGATGCAGCGGACAATTTATTGAATGCTGCTTTTTTTATTGCGAGTACTGATTTTGCTGGTTGTGCTGTGTGCATGCATGATTCAAGCAGTGATGGTTTTTCAGTTATTTTGCCAGGCACTCGCACTAGAAAAATGCATTCTTCGAGAAGGGATGCTTTTAGGGCAATTAATGCAGAACCAATTGCCAAAGTTAACTGGCAGAAAAAAACTGTGAGTTTTTTTTCACGCAATTTTGCGCGGAAGAAAAAGGTTTTAGGGATTGAATTGCTGGATAAATTTGAACCAAGAGTGGGAATTCTTTATGCGCATCCGAACTTGCTTTCAGAAGAAATTGATTTTTTTCGCAAAAACAAATACAAGGGATTGGTGTTAATGGCCACGGGAATTGGCCACATGCCAATTAACACCAGAGAGAATGAGAGAAACCTTAAAGCTCTTTCAATGCTTATAAAATCTGGATGTATTGTTTGTGTTACAACTCAATGCATTTATGGCAGAGTGCATGAAAACATTTACACTAATACGAGAAGGCTTCATTCTCTTGGAGCATTGTTCCTTGAAGACATGTTGCCAGAAACAGCGTTCATTAAACTAGCATGGCTTTTGGGAAATGAACCGCAGAATGCAAGGGAGTTAATGGTAAAAAACTTGCGTGGTGAATTATCAGAACGCAGATTGGGTGGAGAATTCAAGCCTTGTTGAATTATTCGAATTGTTTTCTTTCCAAAAGCCATTTAAGACTTTTCCAGCTGGAACGAATTTGAAGCCATAGCGTCTTTTTAAATATTCGGCGAATTCTTTGTGTCTGTTTGTACGTTAATGCAAGGAAAAAATTGTTCCTCAGCCCGCCCATCAATCCTCATTCTTGCGTCAGATTCATCGTCAGTTCATCATCGGAGTATAGAATAATTCGTGGGAAGTTATTTTAATGTGGTTCTAGAGCATTCCGACTTCTTCTTTCATTTCCTGTGTCGTTTTTATTTTTACTCTTGTCTGTTTTTTGAATTCCTTGTCGTCGCTCCATATTATTGTGTCTTCTTTCAGCGCGCAGGCTAGATAGAGCCAGTCTTTCGGGTCAGTGGAGAGAGAGGCAGCTGCCGGCAGGTAGGGCTTTAATTCCTCATCCTTAGCGAACACAACTTGTTCCAAGAGTTTTTCGTAGAGCAACCGGAATTCTCTTTGGTTTCCTTGGTATTTCTTTTTTAGATAGGGAGCGTATTTTTGGAACTCCTTTAGGAGAAAGCGCGGTGCGAAAAGCTGGATTTCGGGAACGAACCAGATTCTCCTAGTCAGGCTCTTCTTCAGTAATGCGGAGAAGAGGATATTGGCGTCAACTGTTACCTTCATTCAAAAGCCTCTTGGCGTGCTTAGCCATTGACTTGTTCGCTTTTGATGAAAGCAGTTCAATATCCTTTTTGGTCAGACCGCTTTTTCCCACGAGTCTTTCAGCTACCTCAAAGTCATGCAGTTTCTTTTCAATCATTGTGCGGATTGCATTCGACCAGCGCACTTCTGGGTGTTGCTTCATTTTCTGCCTTGTCTCATCACTAATGGAAAGGGTAATATTCGGCATAATAAATCACATAATTATTATGTGCCAATACACATTTTAAACATATTGTTTAACTATTGCTATATCAATGAGGGGGAGTTCTGTTTAATTGTCAGTTCTTCATTGGAACAATAAAATTAGTGTTTGTTTGTGTTTTTTAAGGATATTTTTTAAAGGAAAAAAGCCTTTTGACTTATTATAAAAAATGCCTTGAGAGTTTAACCCTTATAAAGCGACCGCTTGCTTTAATTTTTGAAAACGTTATTCCTGCACAAGCTCCATAGCCATGGGTTTTGTTGCTTGCTTTTTTAATTGCTCTGATTTTGCTGTATCTTGGCCTGTTTGTTCGATGAGTTTTTGCTAAGTTCATTTCTTTAATGATTTCTTCAACTTTTAATTTTTCAATGTTTCTTCCACTTACAATGATTTCTGTTGCTCCAAGTGATTCAATTCTTCCAATAAGTTTTTGCCAACCATAAATTGGGTCAGCCATTTCCCGTTTTGTTCCCACTATAAAAAAAGAATTGCTTTCTTTAAGGCCAAAGCTTTCAAGTTTTTCTCTTAATCTTGGAATGTCTTTGTGGTATTCCATTACAATTGTAATGAATTTTTCATGTCTTTTACTTTTAATAAATCGATCGAATTTTGGATTAGGGTGAACCCAGTAGGGGTGTACAATAATTAGTGTTCTTTTTCCCTTGTTTGCTGCTGAAATCTTTTGCAGTTCTTTTGGTTTTATTAAGTCAAGTCTTTTGATCATAGAAACTTTTTTTAAGTGGAAGATTAAAAATTTAACTAATCCACTTATAAGTGAAAATAATTAAAGTAATTAGCGTGCGTGGACGTTGAGTGTGTGCTCTTCGTCTAGTTCTTGGCTTAGTGTATCGAGTCTATTGAGGCTTTCAATTAGTTCTTTTTTTGAAATTTTTAAGCGTTTTATTCTTTCGCTTTTGAGTAATGAATCAATGGTTATTGTTTGTTTTTTTTGTTTTCGTTTTGGTCTAATGGCTTTTAGCACTTGTATGTCAATCCATGCTTTTCTTCGCGCTTCTTTGCTGGTTTTTAAAGTAATAATAGTTATTTTTTCCATTTCATCCCATCGAAGGCTTGAAACTAGTGATGCGCTTTTTTCATAGCTTGCATTATATAATTCAGCGATTCTTTTAGTAATTCTCATGGTTCCCTCAATGTAATACTTCCTTAAGTTGCCCACATTGCCGACAAGCCCACCGTATATTATTTTTGCTCCTTTTTGGTTTAACAGGGAACGCATTAACATTAATGGAAGCTGATTGAATAAAGGGAGTGGTTCGAATGAAATACTCCAATCGTATTTGTTTGGCTTTCTTGGCCATTGGCTTGCTTCAAGAATTCTTGTTGCTTTTAATTTTTTTCCTTTGCTGGATTGTTTTATTCCTTTTACCATTTCCATTGAAACATCTGAATATGTTACTTGGTTTTTGTCTTCTGCTAATGCTTTAGCCCAGTCACCATAGCATCCTGCAAGGAACAGAATTTTAGAACCTCTTTCAATCCCTAAACTGTTTGACAAGTTCTTGCTTGAAGGGCAAACTGCTTGTATTCCGCCTTTAAACCAATTCCAGCTTCCTTTCCTTGCGGAAGAGTAAAGAGTTCTTTCATTGGGAATTTTCCAATGGCTGTGTGTTTTGAGGGATTGTTTTAATGGATTTGTTTTTTTTACAAACCTAAAGAATCGCATAAAATGTTTTACTTCTTTGCGTAATTTAAACCTTGCCGTTGATGGAATGAATTGTGGAATAATTAAATATTGGTTATTTCATATTTTTATATGCGTAAGCGCAGTAATCGAGCGCAATTAAAGCGTTCACCTGAATCTGTTTTTCTTAGAACTGGGCGTGTGCTTCCCGAAATTGATTTATTTCGTGCAAGAAGGCTTGCTGTTCGTTTTCTTTCAATGGAGTGGAGAAAACAGGCATTGAAACGTAATAATAGACATGCAAAAATATTGCCATTGTTTCATGAAAGAATTCATGGAGGCAAGCTTCCAGAGCAGGACAGAAAGGCAATTGATTCACAGATTGAATTTGTTGTTGGAGTGTTTTGTTCAGGGATTTCGTTAAAAAAAAGACAACGCCTTGCAACAAAATTAAAGAGAATGGTTGGTGATGAAATGCTGTCCATTCAAGCAATAATTGATCCAGGGCTTGGCAGTGAACCGTTTAAGAGAATGCATAGCACAATAAAACAATTGCATACTTAT
>JAFCFP010000013.1 GCA_017608575.1 Candidatus Iainarchaeum sp.
TTTTCATTACCTCGGATTCCGTATTACATTTGTATCATATTGAATTCAACGAAATTCTGAAAAACTTGGAGATAAAAAAACTCTCCCCAATGCTTAAGTCATTGCTTGAATCCCTCATTTTGGAATCAACAAAACAGTACAATGGATTTAAGGACGCTGAACTAAAAGAACTGGCTCGAAGAAATACTGCCTATTTGGCTGTTGCAATGAAATTGCTTGATTCAGATTATGTTGTGCCTGGCTTCGTAGAACAAGAAGTAAACAAGGAAATTGAAAGAATTAAAGCACATAAAGGCTTTTTTATGAATGAATTGTTCAGCGAGGACTGTCCGCAGGAATGCATAAATTACTTTTTTCCACCATCTCAGGACAATAAATGCTCCACAGCAGTAAAAGGGCTGAAAATAATGTATCAAGGCAAGCAATGGGATTCATTGGAATTGTACAGGGATGTTTGCACAAAAAAATGCTACTGCGAAGATTACTCACAGTATGTGCCCCGCGGGCACTACACTGCAACAGAAGGATTGAAGCAGTACTTCAAGTCAATGATGTGGCTGGGAAGAATGACCTTTAAGGCACGCGGTGACAATTGGACAAAGCAAGCTGTTTTGCTCACTGATGCAGTAAAATCAGCAAAAGCCAACTTTGAAGGAAAAGAATACAAAGCATCAGAGCTATGGAACAACATTTACAATATTACTGGCTTTTTCGCTGGCGCAAGCGATGACTTAACATTCTATGAATATGATTCTGCAGTTCAAGACCTGTTCGGGGCAGAATTCAACGAAGAAGAGAAACTAAAAGGAGAAATAAGCAATGGAATGCAGGAAAAAATTGCTTCTCTTCGCGGGCCAAAAATTTTGGGTGGATTCGAAGTTGACTTGGCTGGAAATTTAAAGGATTTAACTCAGGGAATGCGGCTTATAGGGCAAAGGTATGCCATTGACTCCCATATTTTGGGAGACTTGGTTTACAAGAATGTTGGTCCCAATATTGATTCCCCACACTACGACGAAGTGCTGGATTACTGCGTTACAACTAGTTGTTTGGGAAAACCGGTTTGCAGCAAGGAAAAGGAATTCTATTACTCTTGCCAAAACATGAATGCAGACAAACTAAAACACTGGAATGAAGTGTGCAGTTCTGCAGTTGAACTTTACTGTGGTTGCATGGGTTGCAGTGCAAAAACACCAAAGGAAGACATTGCAAAGCTTTACAGCGTATGCAGGTTCATGCCAACCGGCTTGGATGTAATGAATACATTAGGCTCAAAAAAAGCCTCACAGCTTCTGGACAAATACTACAAAGCAGGCTATTGTGGCTACAATGAAAAAACCGCAGAGTTAAAAGGGCTTGTCAATTCCTATTCAGAGGAAAAATGGAGCGAGAACCTTTACAATGCATGGCTTTGGATGCTTCAACCGGTTTTGGAGGAAAAACCCGTTGGCTATCCTGAATGGATGCGCTCTGAAACATGGAAAACAAAGGATTTAATAACAGGGCTTTCAAGCTGGGCTGAATTAAGGCATGATACAATCTTGTACGTAAAGCAAAGCTATACCTGGGGTGCTGGCACAACAGAAATATCAATGCCGCCAATTGAAGCAAAATATTATGGTTACGTGGAACCAAACCCTGAATTATTTGCAAGGGCAAAATATTCTTCAGACTTTCTTTTGAGAGGACTGGAAGAAAGGGAAGTAATGACAGATGAAGTAAAGCACGCTCTTGTGAAAAGCTCGGAGATGATGGAAAGGCTTGAGAAAATAGCGGAAAAAGAGCTTGAAGGAAAAGAATTACGCGAAGAAGAATACAACTACATTAAAAACATTGGTTCATTGTTTGACTCCATTCTCACAGAACTCGCTTCAGCGCTTACAATAACCGAAGGAACAACAGGGCCAAATACAGTGAAAGAAACCTCACTGGAAGGAAAAGACGATGCATTCAAAACAAGCATGGTTGCAGATGTGCATACTGAAACAAACTCCAATCGCGTGCTGGAAGTTGGAACAGGCAAAACGGACTGGTTGCTGGTAGCGCACAAGGCAAAGGATGGCAGAATTGGCATTGCAATAGGGCCAATGTTTTCATATTACGAGTTCGCGTGGCCAATGAGTGACAGGCTCACTGACGAAAAATGGCGCTCTGAAGTTTTGGACAAAATGGAAAGGCCACTGCTTTACAGTGAAACCGGAATTCCTTGCACAGAAGAAGCATATTATATAGCCAAATAGCGCAAAACAGTTGCAAAGAATTAAAAATTGCAGGGCAGTAATTCTTTAATGCCATTGAAAAGAAAGCTCTCGCTTTGGGAGGTAACGCTTTGTGGCATTGGAATAATTTTAGGCGCTGGAATATATGCACTAATTGGAGAGGGCGCAGCATTCGCTCAAAACGCTGTATGGCTCAGCTTTGTGGCTGGAGCAATAATTGTTGCATTAACTGGTTTGAGCTATGCTGAACTTTCCTCAATGTATCCAAAAGCTGGAGCAGAATACGAGTATGCAACACAAGCTTTTGGCAAGCGCATGGCTTTCTTCACTGGCTGGCTTGTAATATTTGCATCCATTATGGGCGCAACAACGGTTGCAATTGGTTTTGGAAATTATTTCAGTGCATTTTTTGGAATTAATTGGTTGTTCGGAGCTGTATTGATTATTCTGCTTTCAACAATTGTTCTCTTGACTGGAGTGCAGCAATCAGCACGAATGGGAGC
Organism: Candidatus Iainarchaeum sp.; assembly: GCA_017608575.1. Classification (GTDB taxonomy): domain Archaea; phylum Iainarchaeota; class Iainarchaeia; order Iainarchaeales; family DTGL01; genus JAFCFP01. The sequence goes on from JAFCFP010000013.1 coordinate 2,723, forward strand.
AATAATTACATTAATTGAAGCATTTGGCTTAATTTTTATTATTTTTATTGGATTGCCATTTGCAGTAAACCTTCGCTTTTTACAACTTCCAAAAATTAGTGGAATTCTAAGCGGTGCAGTAATAGTGTTCTTTGCTTTTTTGGGCTTTGAGGAAATCGTGCGATTAGCGGAAGAAACAAAGAACGCAGAAAAAACAATTCCACGCTCTCTCATTCTTGCTTTAATGATTTCAACCATTTTGTACGTATTGGTTGCGATTGCTGCAGTCAGTGCTGTAAACTGGCAGGAATTAGCTGTTTCAGGAAGCCCGCTTGCATTAGTAGCGAAAAACATTGCTGGAAAAAAAGCCTTTTCAATGCTTGCAGTAATTGCTCTTTTTTCAACAGCAAACACAGTGCTTTTGGTCATGCTTGCTGCTTCAAGGCTATTGTATGGCATAAGTGAAAGACACGCATTGCCAAATGCTTTGAGAAAAACTTCAAAAAAAGGCGTTCCATGGATTGCAGTGCTTGCCACAACAGTGCTTTCACTGGCATTCCTTTCAATTGGAAGAATTGGGTTTGTTGCAAGTGCAGTCAATTTTGCATTGTTTTTAATATTCATTATTATGAATCTTTCAATCATAAAACTGCGCTTTTCAAAACCAAAAACAAGAAGACCTTTTAAGGTGCCAATTGCAATTGGAAAAATTCCAATGCTGCCAGTGCTTGGAATAATCTTCACACTTGTGTTAATTGCAAGCATTGAATTGCCAGTGCTTTTAATTGGTTTAACAGTGAGTGTGCTTGGGGCAATAATTGCAATGGTTTTTGAGTGAGGAAAATATTTAATTATTTCTTAAAATAATTTGGTTGATTTTTTGTGGAAAAAAAATGGAAATATTTAACAGGCTTGCTTTTCTGCAATGCATACAGGCTATTGCGTGTGATTCCAAACAATGACCCAGTAATGGGTTTTACTCTGCCTCTTGCTCGCAGTGGAAAATGGTGGCATTCATTTCTTTTCCCTGCAACAGCAATGGTTTCATTTGATTTTTTAACTGGCAAAATTGGAATATGGACTGCTGGAACTGCATTGGCATATGGCTTAATTGGAGTGCTTTTTTACAAGTACTTTAAGGGAAAGAAAAAAGTGAAATTGAAAACATATGCAAAAGCCAGTGTTTTTGGAGTGCTTTTGTTTGATTTTTTAACTGGCGTGGTTATGAGTTCTTATATTTTTGAAATGCCTTTCACTGTTGCATTCATTGGACAAATTCCATTCACTGCACTGCATTTGGCAAGCGCAACATTTTTCACTTTGGTGCTTGCTCCAGTTTTGGATCCACAGATTGCACTGGAAGTGAATGAACATATTTCAATTCTGGAGCAAAAAATTAAAAACTTCAATAATGCATTGGAGGCAATTTAATAAAAATTGAAGGAAGTGAAAAAAAATGAATATTACTAAAAGAACAATAGACATACTTGCAATATTATACATAATTATTGTTTTGGGTTTGATTTTTTTCAACTTGGAAGAATTTATTGCATTAACTGTTGCGTTCCCACTACAAATGGGTTTTTTGAAACTAGGAGCATTAGCCACGTTTGGTGAATTAGTGAAAATTCGCAGAACAACAGGAAAATGGGATTTCAGAGATTGGCCATTAAAATTCATTGTATGGGGCTTGTTTGGAGTGTGGTTCACTTGGGTTTTTGCATTGTTTGCTGCTGGAACAATAGCAATAATTAAAAAAGGGCTTTGGCTTGACTTGGGTTCTGTGTTCACTGCTTTTTCAACAAGCTTGTTCATGAATTTGCTTGCATTGTACGCTTGGCCAATGATGTTAGTGCACGAATACTGCAATAAAGTTATTGAAAAGAAAAAACTTGTTTCATTCGTTGAATTCGGTGAAAAACTGGACAAAAAAACCTGGTTTAGGTTCATTCCATTGACAATAGTGTTTTTTTGGCTGCCAGCTCACACTATTACTTTTATGTTGCCCGAGGAATTCCGCGTTTTAATGGCTGCTCTTTTATCAATTGCATTAGGGTTTATTTTAACAATTAAAAAGAAATAGTTCACCATTTTCGTATAAGGTTGTTGGTTTGCTTCATTATAACGCGGAGCTCTTTAATCTGTGCACTTATTCTTTCCCTCTTTAATGGATCTTTTTCTCTTTCAAGCTTTCTCTTAAGTTTTGCCATTGATTTCCTTAAAACATGCAATTGGTGAAGCGCATGACTTTCTTGAGGGGAACGCCTGCGAGAAAACCTTTTCTTAGATCGTTTAGCCATAAATTAAAAAAACGCCAAATCTTTTTTAAGCTTTAGCTGGCTTAAATTTTCCATTACTTGTTTCCAACTGGAGTTTTAAAATGCCCATAGCGCACTACATTGAAAAAGCAGAAAAGGATTCCTCTTGGATTAGGCGAATGTTTTCGCTGGGAATGGAAATGAAAAAAGAACACCCGGGCAAAAAAATTGTGGATTTTTCCCTTGGAAATCCGCATTTGAATCCACCAAATGAATTCATTTCCGCACTCAAAGAACATGCAAGTGACAAAGACATTCATCGTTACATGCCAAACGCTGGCTTTCCTGAAGTGAGAGAAAAAATTGCAGAATGGCTGGAAAAAAAATTCAGCATTCCATTCCAAAAAGAACACATTACAATGACTGTTGGAGCAGCTGGTGCAATGAATACAGTGCTAAAAACAGTGCTTAATCCGAAAGAAGAAGTTTTATTACTTGAGCCCTGGTTTTGTGAGTACAAATTTTACGTGGAAAACCACAACGGAAGAGTGCAAGTGGCAAAAACAAAGGAAAACTTTGATTTTGACTTCAATGAATTAGAAGAAAAAATTACAGCCAACACCAGAGCAGTAATCATTAACTCTCCGAACAATCCAACTGGAAAAGTCTACAAAGAAAAAGATTTAAAGGAATTCGCTGAATTTCTGAGAGAAAAACAGGAAAAATTCAATTCACAGATTTACGTGCTTTCAGACGAACCATACCGAGAAATTATTTTTGAAGGAAAAAAAATTGCTCCAAGCATTTGCTCTTATTATGAGAACTCCTTTATGGTTTACTCTTGGTCCAAAAGCCTTAACTTGCCCGGAGAACGAATTGGTTATATTGCAGCGCATCCGGAAATTGATGATAAAAGAATTTATCAAAAACTGGCTTTCAGCAACAGAATACTTGGATTTGTTAACGCTCCAGCGTTAATGCAAAAAGCCGTTGCAGATGTGTTGAATTTGACAGTGAATGTTTCCATTTACAAAAAAAACCGCGATATTATTAGCACTGAATTGAAAAAAGCAGGCTATGAATTCACTGAACCACAGGGAACGTTTTATTTCTTTCCAAAAAGTCCATTGGAAAACGAATTGGAATTCATTGAAGCAGCGGCAAAAAAACTCGTGCTTGTTACGCCTGGAAGGGGCTTTGGAAGAAAAGGCTATTTTAGGATTTCTTATGCAATAAGCAGTGAAGAAATAAAAGCAGGATTGCAAAAACTCACCGAATTAATGGAGGAAATTTGAATGAAAAAAGAAATCGTATTAGGTGATGAAGCCCTTGCGCTGGGAGCAATTGATGCTGGAATTTCCTGCGCTTTTGCTTACCCTGGCACTCCAAGCACTGAAATAACCGACTTTTTAATTGCAAAAAAAAACGAATTTGGAATTCAAGCAGAATGGTGTGCTAATGAAAAAACCGCTTTTGAAGCCGCGCTCGGTGCCTCTTTTGCGGGCAAGCGGGCGCTTGTTTCAATGAAGCACGTTGGATTGAATGTGGCAGCGGATGCCTTCATGAATTCTGCAATTTCTGGCATTAAAGGCGGCTTGGTTTTGGCAGTAGCTGATGATCCAAGCATGCATTCCTCGCAGAACGAACAGGACTCACGTTATTATGCGGAGTTTGCAAAAATTTTTTGCTTAGAGCCAAGAAATGCACAGGAATGCTATGAGTTCACGTGCAAAGCATTTGATTTATCAGAGGAATTGGGCATTCCTGTAATGGTTCGCTTGGTGACAAGAATTGCTCACACACGGGAAGAAATTGAACGCAGAGAGAGACGCGCTCAAAACAAGCTTGATGAAGAAATGAAATGGAATGAATGGGTTTTATTGCCGGGAAATGCACGCATTCAATTCAAAAAACTATTGGAAAAACAATCCTTGCTTGAAAAAAAGTCCACTCAATTCATTGAAATGAAAAAAGGAACTGGAAAAGGAGTGATTTGTGCTGGCAATGCAATCAATTATTTTATGGAAGTTGACTCGGGTAAAACCCCTTTTCTTAAAATTTCCGCTTATCCCCTGCCAATGGAAAAAATAAAAGAATTCGTCAAAGAATTAAACGAAATAATAATTCTTGAAGATGGCTATCCATTTATAGAAGAAAGACTCAAAGGAATGCTTGAAGCAAGTGGAAAAAAAGTAAAAGGAAAGCTTTCAGGATTAATTCCGTTAAGCGGTGAATTGACACCTGAAAGCACCAAAAAAGCACTGGGTTTGGCTGTGAAAATTCCATTTTCCGTTGAAACTGAATTTATTGTTGGAAGGCCACCGCAGCCCTGCAATGGTTGTCCGCATGTTGACTTATTCAATGCATTGAATGAAGCCGTGCAAGAGCAAAAAAATGCAATGGTTTTTGGAGACATTGGCTGTTATACGCTTGGAGCACTAAAACCATTAAATGCAATAAATTCATGTATTGACATGGGTTCTTCAGTGAATTTAGCGCGTGGAGCATCAATTGCAGGGACAAAAACAGCAATAGGAGTAATTGGCGATTCCACTTTTGTGCATAGTGGAATGCCTGCACTAGCAGAAGCAGCCAAGCGCAAATCAAACATGACACTTATAATTTTGGACAACAGCACTGTTGCAATGACTGGTGGTCAAGAAACAATAGCAAAAGGCAAGGAATTAATGCACATATGTGAAGGCTTGGGCGTGGAAAAAGAACACATTAAAGTAATCAATCCATTGCCTTCAAAGCATGCTGAAAATGTTGAAGTAATAAAAAAAGAAATTTCATTCAATGGCTTAAGTGTTATAATTTCAAAGCGCGCATGCATTCAAATACTTAAAAGGCTGGCGAAAAAGAAATGAAGAAAAACATTTTAATCTGCGGCGTGGGCGGGCAGGGCGTGCTGACAATTGCAAAAATAATAGTAATGGCAGCGCAAAGTCAAGGAATAAAATTCAAGCAAAACGAAGTTCATGGCATGAGCCAAAGAGGCGGTTCAGTGTATGTGCACTTGCGTTTGTCTGATTCAGAAATATTTTCACCCATTATTCCCAAGGGGAAAGCGGATATTGTTCTTGCGCTTGAGCCAATGGAGGCACTGCGCTATGCGCCTTTTTTGTCCCGTGAAGGGCTGTTTGTTTCAAGTTCCGCTCAATTGAAGAATATTGAATACGATTATGGGAAAACAATTGAAAAAATCCGCGAGTTGGGGGGAAAGCTTTTGGATTCCAAAAAACTGGCAGAGAAAGCCGGCAATGCTCTTACTGAAAACGTTGTATTGCTTGGTGCAATAAGCAAAAAACTTGGATTTAAAGAAAACACTTTAAGGAAAGCTCTAATAAAAGCATTTGGTTCCAAAGAAAAAAGCATTCTTTCCACTAACCTTAAAGCATTCGAGCTTGGAAAAAACGCTCTTTTATAAAAAAATTCAAAGAAATTCAAAGCTTTCTTTTGTCAATTACGTGCTTTGCTTTTCCCTCTGTTCGAGGCAGAGAGCCAGGTTCAACCAATTGCACTTTTGCTTTTATTTGGAGAACTGCCAGCATGTTTGCATCAAGCTTTTTTTCAAGTTCCAGCAAACTGTTTTTGTTTTTCCATGCTTCTGGTTTTACTTCCACTTGTATTTCCAATGTGTCCAAATTATTAACCCTGTCAACTATTATTTGATAAAATGGTTCAAGTTCTGGAATGTCCAAAATCACTGTTTCAATTTGTGATGGAAAAACATTAATTCCACGCACTATTAACATGTCATCCGCTCTGCCGGAAATTCGTTCAATGCGTGGATGGGTTCTGCCACAGGAACATTTTTCAAAGTAAAGCTTTGAAATATCTTTAGTGCGATAGCGCAAAACAGGAAAGCCTTCTTTTGTAATCGTTGTAAAAACTAATTCTCCTTCTTCTCCTTCGCCTAAAACCTCGCCTGTTTTTGAATCAATTATTTCAGGAATAAAATGGTCATCAAAAACGTGCAAACCATTTTGCTCACTGCATTCAGCTGCAACTCCTGGCCCAATCACTTCACTCAATCCATACATATCATAAGCTTTAATTCCCGTTCTTTTTTCAATCTCAGAACGCATGTTGTTGGACCAAGGCTCTGCTCCAAAAAAACCTGTTTTTATTTTTATTTTTTTCCTGTCAATTTGCATTTGCTCCATTGTTCCAAACAAGTAAAGAGAATAAGAGGGAGTGCAGCATAAAACAGTGGTGCCAAAGTCCTGCATTAACATTATTTGCCTTTTGGTATTGCCAGTGGAAATTGGCACAATTGTTGCTCCAATTTTTTGCGCTCCATAATGAAATCCCAGTCCACCAGTAAACAAGCCATAGCCATAGGCATTCTGTACTACGTCTTCACTGGTAACACCAGCCATTGTGAAAGCCCGAGCCATTACTTCGCTCCAAACCTCGTCAATATCACGTTGAGTGTAACCTACAACTATTGGTTTTCCGGTTGTTCCGGATGAAGCGTGCAATTCCACTATTTTTGAAAGTGGAACAGTGAACATTCCGAAAGGATAAGTGGCTCGTAAGTCATCTTTTACGGTAAAAGGAATTTTGCTCAAGTCATTTAATGATTTTAGGTCTTCTGGTTTGAAACCAGCTTGTTTAAATTTTTCTTTATAAAATGGAATTTTTGCACATCTTTGAACTGTTGCCTTAAGCCTTTTAAATTGCAATGTTTTTCTTTCCTTTAATGGCATTGTTTCAATTCTTTCATTCCAATACAAAAAAGGCACCCCCAAAAAAATACATTGAAATAATTCGCACAAAAAAGTTTAAAATTGAAAGAGGTTTGCTTTATTCTTTAAATTAATTTTAATGCAACACTCTTTTAAGGGCCTTTTCAGCAATAACCAAAAAGGCTCTTTCTCTTAGTTCTCGAGCCGATAATGCCCTATAATTACTTGTTTCCTGCAATTCATCAAGTCTTTTGTTAATAAACTGAATGTTTGAACGCGCTTTTTCCCTATCTCCCTTGTTTGCTTCAAAAACAGCTGAATAAACCCTTGCTTCATTTATTTCTTTCAATGAAAAATCCTTTCCAAGTCCAAACCTTTCAAGCAAAGTAGATTCATGCAGCCTTGCTTTTCTTCTCTGATTTCTGGCTTCTTCTTTTTCTTTTGCATTTAATTTTGGTGAAAAAGACCTCATCAAAGCCATTTCAAAAAGCAATGGCTTTCTAAACGCTCTTTCAACATCCACTCTAACTGGTTTAAGGGGTTTTAATTTTTTCCCCAAAATGGATTTAAGACCACGAGCTCTTGCTTCTCTTTCAAGAAAAAGCCTTCCTTTGTAAGGAGTTATTGAAAAAGTCCTAATCCAGCCACGGCTTTTAAGGCCTTCCTTTTCTCCTTTTATAAGTCCTGCCTTTGAAAGAGTTATTGTTATCTTAGCTGCAGATGCTGACGTAATTCCGGCCCTTCTTGCAATTTCTTTTCTTGTTCTTGCACCTTTGGCTATTGCTGTGAGCACTTTAAATTGCTTTTCTTGCAATCTTGGCATTTGAGGAACAAGAATTGAATTAACATTTATTTTTGGTTTTCCATATAATTCACATACGAAAGGAACAAGTTTTGCTCCAAGGGGTGACAAAGTAAAGATTGCAGCATTTCGCTCAATGTTTGGGTTTCCAACTCTTGTCAGAATTCCAAAATTGCAAAGCTTTCTAACAGTGTAAACCAAAGAGGCTTCTTTTTTTTTCAGTTTTTCTTCCAATGATGGCGCACGGGAAATATTTTCAATTATGCCTTTTTTTAGACATAAAGCAAATAATTGGTCTCCTGTTAGACCGCCACTGGCTAATCTTTTAACTATTTCCTTATTCCATAAAAAAGAGTTTGCAAGAGAACTGAAGAATTCTCTTGGCTTAATTCCCTTTTCTAATAAAAAAAAGCGCAATCTTGTATCCCTTTCAATAAGCTCCATTAGGACATTCATGCTTTTAGCTGAAGCCCTTTGTCTGCGGGACCGCCATTCACTTGCTTTGCGCTTGGCTCGTTTTTGTTTATTAGGGGTTCTTTTCTTTGCAGTCATTAAAAAAACCACTTATAAAAAAAGGAAGCAAGTGAAGGTTTTAAAACATTTCAGGAAACAATTTAAAAAAAATGGAGGAGAAAAAATGACTGAATTGAAAGCAAATCCCGCGCCATTAGGTTTGGCGGGATTCGGAATAACCACTGTGCTGTTAAACTTGCATAACGCTGGGCTGTTTTCACTGGGAAGCATGATTTTGGCAATGGGCTTGGCTTATGGTGGCTTGGCTCAAATTATTGCTGGAATAATGGAATTCAAAAAAGGCAATACTTTTGGGCTTACAGCATTCACTTCCTATGGCCTTTTCTGGATTTCACTAGTGTTGTTGTTGGCATTGCCTGAAATGGGAATAGGAAAAGCACCAGAGGCAACAGCAATGGCTTTTTATTTGGCAATGTGGGGCTTGTTCACGCTGTTAATGTTTTTTGGAACACTTAAAACAAACATTGCCTTACAGTTTGTTTTCGCTTCGCTTGCATTACTGTTTTTCCTTTTGGCAACAGGAGAATTCACTGGTAATGCTTTTTGGACAAGGATTGCCGGCATTGAAGGCATCATCTGCGGGCTTTCAGCTTTCTATTTGGCAATGGCTGAAGTGCTAAATGAAGCACTTGGAAAAACCATACTGCCAATCTGTCCAGTGAAGAAAAAATAACCAGGGAAATTCATTCCCTGCTTTTTTATTTTTTCTTTTTCTCTTAAGAGGTATAAAAATGGAGCACGATTTGACGATTGGAAGCATTCGCAAGAATTTATTTCACATGGCTTGGCCTTTAATGCTGGGCATGTTGTTCCAGACAGCATTCAATATTGTTGATACAATTTTTGTTGGAATGCTTGGTCCAAAAGAGCTTGCAGCAATTTCCCTAACTTTTCCTGTTGTGTTTGTTTTTATTGCGATTGCTTCCGGTTTGGCAATTGGTGCCACTTCGCTTGTTGCACAAGAAATTGGAGCCAAAAACTACAAAAAAGCCAACAATATTGCAGAGCATTCACTGCTTTTTGCCCTGCTTTTTGGAATCATAATAGCAGTGCTGGGAATTTTGTTCTCGCCTTTTTTGTTCAGTTTTATGGGTGCTACTCCAAGCGTTTTGGCTCTTACAATGAGTTATTCTAATACTATTTTCATTGGATTTATTTTTCTCTTTGTTGGGTTCATTGCAATGAGTTTAATTCGAGCCCAAGGAAACACTAAAACACCTATGAAGTACCAACTGTTTGCAGTGTTGTTGAATGTTGTCCTTGACCCAATAATGATTTTTGGATTACTGGGCTTTCCCGCTTTGGGCTTGATTGGAGCAGCAATTGCCACGGTTTTTTCCAGAATAATAATGGCTTTGCTGAATTTTGCCTATCTTTTGAGGGATAAAACAAAAATAAAGCTGAGGCCAAAAGATTTTTCACTGGATTTGTCAATTATTAAAAGAATCGTTTTTGTTGGATTACCTGCATCCATTGGGCAGTCCATTAATTCAATTGGAATGATTTTGTTGACAGCATTGGTTGGAGGCTTTGGAACAACGGCAATTGCTGCTTATGGAATTGGAATGAGGCTTGATTCACTGGTGTTATTGCCAATAATGGGTTTAACACAGGCAGTTATTGCAATTGTGGGACAAAATTATGGCAAAAAAGAATTCAACAGGGCAATCCGCACGGTTAAATATTCTACTGTTTTTACCAGTGGAATTTCATTTCTTTTCTCAACAGTAATGATTTTGTTTCCTGCTTTCTTTTTTCTGCCATTCACTCGAGAGCATGAGATTATTTCAATTGGTACAACATATCTTTCAATTGTTGCATTTGGATACGTGTTTAAAGGCATAATGCTTACACTAAACGCTGGATTTATGGGATCTGGAAAAACATTCATTTCAATGCTTTTAATTGCCGGAAATTGGGCTTTGACTTTGGGCATTAGCTGGCTTTTAATTCCAGCACTTGGCCTGAGTGGAGTGTGGTTTGGAATTCTTTCATCAACTGTTTTGACTGCAATGGCTGCTTTTGCTGTATTCAAAAGCAAGAAATGGCTATAGGTTGCAAAAACCCAAAAAAGCCAAAAGGGATTAATTTAATAAGAATTATTTCCTTAAAATAACACATTTAATGCCTTAAGGTGCTTGGCTTGCTTAACATTTTTCTTTTTTTGAGTGCAACGTTCCTTCTCACTTTCCTAATTGGGAGAGCGCTTGAAAAAATCAGGGTGCCCTGGATTTTTGGAGCATTATTGCTTGGAGCAGTGCTTGCCATTCACAATCCTTTTGCCTCGGTTACTTCATCTGAAACATTTGCATTTCTGGCAAACCTTGGCATGTTTTTTTTATTGTTTGTAATAGGCTTTGAAATTGATTTGAAGGAAATGAAAAAGGAAAGCTTTTTCATTGTAAAGGCAACCTTTTTTATTATTTTGCTTGAAGCGGTTATTGGAAGCATTTTAATCCGTTTCCTTTTTGGGTATGAATGGTTTATTTCGTTCCTTATAGGGCTTTCATTTGCAACCGTTGGAGAAGCAGTGCTTATTCCAATACTTGACGAATTTAAAATAATCAATTCAAAACTCGGACAGGCAATAATTGGAATTGGATTGTTTGATGACATAATCGAAATATTCCTTTTAGTGTTAATCGTTGTGGTTGTTGGTTCAACCCAGTACAGCCATTTCAGCATTGGTGTTGTGCTTGTATCGCTTTTGGCATTGTTTTTGCTCACAGTTGGATTTGTAAAACTGAAAAAGGAAGGAAAACAATTCGTTTTCCTAAACATTGAAACTCTTTTCTTTTTGTCGTTGTTTGTTTTGTTCCTTTTTGTTGGAATTGGAGAATATGCAAAAACAACAGCGCTTGCAGCACTGCTTTCAGGAATTGCTTTGAAGACATTCATTCCAAAGGAAAGGCTTCAATTAATTGAAAGCGAAATAAAAACAATGTGTTATGGGTTTTTTGCGCCTGTTTTCTTTCTCTGGATTGGAATTCAAATGGATTTGGGTTATCTTGCATCAGCGCCACTTTTAGTACTGCTCATTATAATAGCCACAACCAGTGCAAAAATCCTTGGAAGCTATATTGTTTCAAGAAAAGAGCTTAAAGTGAAGGAATCCGCTTTGCTTGGCATTGGATTGTCTGTGAGGTTCAGCACAAGCATTATAATAATAAAAATATTATTTGACAATGGCTTCATTGGAAAAGAGCTTTTTTCAGTAATTGTTGCTTCAAGCATTGTTTTTACCTTTGTTGTACCGCTTTTGTTTTCATATCTTCTATCAAAATGGAAAATTGGAAAATCACATTAGTTACTGCTTGTGCAAAGAGTTAATGCAAAGGTTAGGTTTTAATATGGAATATTCTTATATAATTACATTTACTTTGGAGGATTTCAATGACCAAAGGCATTAATTTCAATAAACTTTTAAAAAAGAGAGAAGGAAAAAAAACAAACAAAGCAAAAGCAAATCAAGCAAAAAAGAAAAAATCTAAGGAAAAAAAACAAACAAAAATAAAACCAAAAAAAACTTCTTTCAATGCAATAATTAAAAGAGCGGAAAAAAAACTAAAATCTCCCTCTCATCCATTCAATATTAAACCAAAATTTGAAGAAAACATTCCAAAAACTGAACATTTCAAGGCAGTGCTTGAATCCCCTAAAGGAAAAAAAAGCAGTGGTTTTGACCAACTTGCAGTAAAAAAGGCACTTGCAAAAGCAGAAAGAATTGAAAAAAGACTTGGAAAAACAAAAAAGGGCAAAATTGAAAGAGTTCCAACAGGAATTGATGGCTTGGATGAATTAATTGAAGGCGGTTTTGAAAAAGGTTCAGCAATTCTCTTAGCTGGCTCTGCTGGCACTGGCAAAACATTGTTTGGATTACAATTTCTTTACTATGGAGCAGTTAAATACAATGAACCAGGCATATTTATTAGCTTTGAAGAAGAAAAAGAATCATTGTATAGGCATTCAATTTCTTTTGGTTGGAATTTTGAAGAATTGGAGAAAAAAAACCTGTTTCGCGTTCTAGAATATAAACCACACCAAGTTGAAAAACTAATAAAGGAAGGCGGTGGCCCTATCAGAGATACAATAAGAGAAATGAAAGCAGAGCGATTGGTTATTGATTCCATTACAAGTTATGGTCTTTTGTTTAAGGACGAATATTCCAAAAGGCAGAACATTTTGAAATTTTTTGATTTATTGCACAAATGGGGTTGTACTTCAATAATTATTTCTGAACTGCCACCAAAAGCAGCGGAAATAAAAGAAGGCTCTGTGGGATTTCTCACTGATGCAATTATTTCACTTTATTATTCAAAAGAAGAAGAAAAAGAAATCCGTGTTCACAGTTGTGAAATATTAAAAATGCGTGGAACCCATCACACTAATAAATTACTGGCTGTGGGTTTTGAAAAAAACGGCATAAAAATATATCCCCAAGTGGAAGTGTTTTAAAAAATAGCATTTAATCATGAACACAAAAACCAATGATTAGCTTTATTAATCCCATTTTACTATTAATTAAATGGTTTTATGAGCAAAGGACAATCCGCAATAGAATTAATACTTATTCTTGCAATTTCAATGGTTGTTTTAACAACAATAATTTCTTATTCAAATGAAGCAATTGCTGGAATAAACCGTGAAAAGCAATTAAAAGAAGCACAAGAAACAGCAAATGAAATAGTCAGTGCAGCAAACGATGTTTACCATCAAGGACCTGGCGCTAGAAAGAAAATTTTTTACAGAATTCCAAATGGAATAAATGAATCAAAAAGTGGAATTGAAGGCAAAAGCATTGTGCTCAATGTAAACGAAAGTGATGTTTATGCAAGCGCCGACGTATTGCTAAGCGGTTCACTGCCTTTATCCATTGGAGGTCACTGGATTTGGGTTGAAGCAAAAGAGGGTTATGTGAGTATTGGCTCTGAAAAAGTGGAATTGAACAAAACATCAATATATGTTTCAATGGTTCAAGATTCAAATGCAAAAAAAACAATCACTGTAACGAACAATTCAAGCAAGTCAGCTCAAGTTACCATTGTTAAAACATGGCCGCATTCAAATGTTTCACTTGTAATTAGTTCTTCAAGTTTTTCACTGAATGCAGCTCAAGAAACCATTATTGATTTGAATTTTGCTTCCAATGCAAGCGCTTTAGGGGCTTATAGTGGTTCACTGCAATTCAATATCTGTTTTGGAAATGAAGATCAAAATATTTTAGTTCCAGTAACAGTTGAAGTTGAAACTGTTTCTGGCAATTTAAGGCTTTTTCCAACTTCAAGCTCGCTAGTAGTATTAAGCAATGATTCTAATTCAAGTTCTTTTCAAGTGTGCAATACTGATTCTGCAACGATTTCAAATGTTTCTTTTTCCACTTCATCAAGTGATGCGGGAGACTGGATTGAATCAATTGCTTCAATTCCATTGCTTGCAGGCAATACGTGTGAGGAAAAAACATTCACTGTAAGTGTTCCGGCTGGAACTTCCCCTGGAAATTATTCTGGTACTATTGCTGCTTCCAGTGGCTCAAAAAGTGATTCTCACACTGTCAATGTAACTGTGCCACTTGCACAGTCAAATTATTTTTCTTTTGATTGGGAGACTGCTATATTCGCTGACTCAGGAAAAGATTTAGTGAATTGGATAATTGAAAACACTGGAAGTGGAACAATTACTATTTCACGAATAAAAGTTTCAAAGTGGACAGAAAGAGACCAGGACAATGCAATGATTTCAAGAGTGAAGCTGGATAACAGCACTGTGTGGAATGAAGGCGGTGGAAATGACGGCGAATGGCTTGACATTGATGATTTTGAAATTTCCAGCGGAACATCTTATTCAAACCATAACAAAATTGAATTCAACAAAAATGTAAGCGATGACTATGAACAATTTATTATTACTTTTGAGTTCTCTGATGGCAGCATTTATTCAACAATTGCTTGGCCTGCTTATTATTTCCCTGATTTGTGGGAGCTTGCAGTGGACAAACCACAGCCAGTGGATTTCAGTACTGATATTAATTCCACTGCAAACACTTTTGGGGTTGGCGCAGGAAACGATGGCTGGGATTGGGAGTCCAATGTTTTCAGTTCAAATGATTCATGCGTTAGGTTTAATGCAGACCCAAATGATGACAATTCCATTTCGGATTCAACTGTTGGCTCGCAAAACAGGCTCAGAATCCAAATTGGCGATTATCAAAACCAATGCCAAAATGATGGACATGGCTCTGGAGCTTATGGAATACAATTTGAAATAACGCAAGAAATGTATAATGCTATTAGTGCGAGTGGAACAGCAACCCTTTACTTTGAATGGTGGTTTGATGACCATGGCTTGGACAATGATGATTCTGGTTGGATAAAAGCAATGTTTGGAAACTCTGCTGAAATGCATTATTTGGGTTCACAGAATGGTGGCACTGGTGATGATGATACTCCTGAAATAATTTATGACCGCAACCCAAATGATCATCAAGGAAGCAATAACATTGATGTTACAAGTTATATTACTGCTCCGGGCACTTATTATTTGGAGTTAGGCGGCAAAGTGGCTGACTGGGAAAACAATGAATGGCTTGAAGCCGAATTTGACAACATTGATTTAGTGATTGAGGGATAATTAAATGAAAAAAGGGCAGATAACGGTTGAATTCCTCATTGCAATAATATTCCTTGTTTTCATTTTTTCCTTTTCGCTTTTTGTTTTTGGTGAAAAAAATTCCGGTTTCACTTATTCCACAGAATCATTCACTGCAAAGTTGCTTGCTGAAGAACTGGCGGGAAAAATTAACGCTGCTTTTCTTGCAGGGAATGGCGCTGAAGTCTCACTGTTGTTGGAAAAAAAAGGGGATTTTAATGTTCTCGTTTCAAATGGAAGCGTTAAAGTGGAATTCCGCTCTGGCTATGCGAGTGCAAAAATTTTAACCAAAAACACACCTTATTCAAAAATAAGGCTTGGAACAAAAATAAACATTAAAAACCAAAATGGAGTGATAGTGATTGAAAGCACTTAAAAACCAAAAAGGACAGATTTTTACCACCGATCTTTTAATGGCAAGCACTGTTTTTCTTTTCATTCTCGTGCTTTCAATTGTTTATTCAAACCATGTTGCCCTGAGAGTTTATTCATGGGGAAAAGCAAACGAGCGAGAGAGCGCTGCATTGCTTGCGTCACGTGCTCTCGTGCTGTCAAAAGGAGAGCCATCAAACTGGGAAATGCTGCCATTGGAAGACATTAATTCCATTGGATTGGTTGATTCAAAAAACGTTTTGTCTGTGGAAAAACTGCAAAGGCTTGTTGACTTGAATGCATTGCATTACCAAGAGGCAAAAGCATTAATTGGATTGGCAAAATACAATGCTTTAATAACAGTAAGCGATTTGAACAGCCAGCTCTTGGCAGAATTTGGAATTGCTCCGGACAAAAACAGTGAAGTGTCAAGCTTTACGCGTCTGGCATTGGAGGGGAACAGGATAGTGCTCGTTAAAGTAAAGGTGTTTGAATGAAGCATGGCTTTGTTATTTCAATGGATGCAATGCTGGCACTGGCTGTAACATTCATTTTGTTTGTTAGTGCAACCGCTTATTTGGCTACAGTGAAATCAGAGGCAAAAAACAGTGCTTTTTTGAAGGATTTTTCAATGGATACAGCAACAGTGCTTGAAAAATCAGGAGAATTAAAAAGAGCAGTTAATGGCAGTGGTTCTGAAATAGCCAATACATTGAACCGCTTGCCTGAACCAATCTGCATTGAAGTGCAAATTTTTAATGCAAGCGATTTGCAGAATGCTGAAATAAGCGTGCTCAAAAACGGCTGCAATGCAAAGTATTTTGAGAAAGCGATTGCAAAAAGGGGATTTTATGCTGAAAGCAAGAGAACTTTTTATTTGGCAAAAATAAGTGCTTGGTATAAGGTGGCTTGAATGAAAAAAGGCTTTGTTTTCACTGCAAGCGTTATTCTCATTGTTTTAATACTTGTACTTTTTGCTTCATTTTATGCCCAAAAAAACGCTGAAAGCGAGCGCCAAATATTGAAAACATCGGCAATTTTAAAGGCTGGATTTGCTGCTGATGATGTGGAAAGCGATTTGAATGAACTGCTCGGCTTAAAGACAAGCATTACACGGAACAATCCAGTAACTATAATTACAATTAATGATTCACTGCCTTCTTCACTACACTTTTCTAATTTTTCTGAGTGGAGTTCTTTTGTTTCTGGAAATTATGCCACACAGCAAAACGCATCCATTGTAATTAATGCAAGTGCTTTGGCTGATGGAAAAGCAGAATTGTTGTTTTCCAATGGGTTAGAGTATGACCACCAATACTCCAACGACCAAAACTATGTAAAATTTTTCAATCCAAGCGGTAGCACTAACGCTGTAACCTTTGATGTAAATCTTGTCATTTCAGGTGCCCAATATGACAGTGAAAATTCAAATGCTTGGGTGTGCCCTCATGGAGGAGATGTAAATGTAAGGCTTAACTTAAAGGATGCTTTTGGCAGCACAATTGAAAGCGAATGCCAAATGCATGCACACCAAGAATATGAATACGAAATTGCTTTTGTTGGAAAGAATGGAAATGTAAAAGTAAAATTTGGCTCCATTGATGGAAACAATGGCTCACTTAAAATAGAAAACAATTTGGAGGACAGCGATGTGAATGTGAACATAATTTTGAGAACAGAACTGCCAAGATCAATCAATCCAATAAAGGCATATTACAACGTTGACCTGAATTATGCACAGGCAGATGTTAACATTAACAAACTGCTTGAAGTAGCTGAAAATTAAGTGGAATATATTTATTAAGGGGTAAAGGGATTATATAAGCAGAAAAGGTGTTAAAATGGCTAAAATTTTAAAAAAAGAATTCAAATGCACTGTTTGTGGCAGGCAGTTCAATTCAAGGATTGCGCTTGTAGGCCACATGAAAACCCATAAATCAAAGCCATTGGAAAAGAAAAAAAACACAAGAATAATAAGGGAAGGCAAAAAAATGTTTGTTGAAACGCCTATTGACAGAATAATGGCTTTAGTGCAAGAACACAAGCGCCTTTCCATTAAAGAGCTTTCAACTGCAACCGGCTTGAATGCTGAAACAATTGAAAAAATGGGAAAACTGTTGGAGAAAAAAAAACTTGTGAACGTAAAATATCCCAGCATTCCCACAAAACAGCCATTTATTGAATTCGTTTCCGGGTTGCCTGAAGAGCCATTTCCGCACATAAAGGGCAGAACACTAAAAATCGAAAAATTCAAGGTTGACACCGTGCCGGCGGAAGCCCGAATTGTAAAGCCTTTTGGAGAGCAAAGACCGGCCTATGATATTTCAATTCCCTGCTTTGGTCCATACACTCAAGTATTCTTGGATTATCTGAGAGACCGCATTGCCGAAAAGGTCCCAATTGAAGTGGAGGAAATAACCGACGAAAAAAAAAGCAAGCTTCTCAAAAAAAGGTTTTTTGAAAAAGCCTATGAAGAACTGGAAAAATATTTTAGCACTGCAGACATTGAAATGAACAAAATTCTTGCAGGAATATTGCTGCATTCAATGTATGGCCTTGGAATAATTGAAATATTAATGGCAGACAATGAATTGGAGGAAATAGCAATAAATTCAGCAAAAACACCTGTTACTGTTTACCATAAAGAGTACGGCTGGCTCAAAACAAACATTTCAATGAAATCAGAGGAAGAAATAGCAAATTATTCTGCTCAAATTGCACGCAAGGCTGGAAGGGAAATAACCAATTTGAATCCAATACTTGATGCTCACTTGATAACAGGCGACAGGGTGAATGCATCACTTTCACCTATTTCCTCGCTTGGAAACACTATTACTATTAGGCGTTTTGCTCGAAAGCCGTGGACAATTGTTGACTTCATTGGAAAAAGCCACACAATGAATATTGAAATGGCTTCTCTTTTATGGCTTGCAATGCAGTACGAAATGAGCATTTTGATTGCCGGTGGCACAGCAAGTGGCAAAACATCCACATTGAATTCATTGTGCGCTTTCATTCCAAGCTATCACAGAATTATTTCAATTGAGGATGTAAGAGAAATAATGCTTCCAGAGCACATGAAATGGAACTGGGTTCCAATGACAACGCGAAACCCAAACCCCGAGGGCCTTGGCGGCGTTGAAATGCTTGAATTAATGCAAACCTCTTTGAGAATGAGGCCTGACAGAATCATATTGGGTGAAATCAGAAGGCAAAGGGAAGCCGAAGTATTATTTGAAGCAATGCACACAGGGCACAGCGTGTACAGTACACTGCACGCCAATTCAGCCCAACAGGTTCTAAGAAGGCTTTTAGAGCCACCGATTGCATTGCCCTCACTGGAAGTAGCTGGACTGGACTTAATAGTAGTACAATACCGAGACAGAAAAACAAACCGCCGCAGAACCTATGAAATAAGCGAAATAGAATCAGGCACCAGCAAAGACCAATTAACACTGAACACTATTTTTAAATGGGATCCACGTAACGATTCATGGGAAACATTGAATCCAGCTGTAAAACTAATGGGGAATTTAAACCTTCACACTGGAATGACTGAAAAGGAAATAATAAAGGACCTTGAAGGCCGCGCAACAGTGCTTAAATGGATGCTTAAAAAGAACTTGAATGATATTGATTCTGTTGGCGTTGTAATGACAAAATATTACGCTGATGCAAAAAAAGTAGTCCAGGCTGCAAAGAAAAACGCCAGTTTGGAATCGCTTTTAGGGGCTGAATGAATGAGGGTCAAATTCCTTCTCTTCTCCATTGAAAAAGCTCAAAAAATTAATCCAAGGTTTGAATGGATTGGAAGAAAGCTTTCAAAATTATTTATTTCAACCAAATACAATCTAACCAGTGCTGGGCTGGAAATAGAAGCCGAAAAGTATCTCACTGCCTGTTTTTTTTCAGCGCTAGTGTATTTTGTGGTTTTCTTTCTGCTTTTCTTTACACTGTTTTTTTTAAGGGACCATGCTTTTATTCCCAAAAACGCTTTGCTGGCTTTCGTGTTTGGGTTAGTGTTCTTTTTTGTTTTCTTTTTGTTGCATGTAATCTATCCAAAAATAATGTCCCAAAAACTTGCAACAAGCATTGACAACAGCCTTTTGTTTGCATTGAAATCAATGTATATCCAAGTGACCTCTGGCATAAGCCTTTACATGGCAATGATTAATGTTTCACAGTCAGATTATGGTGTTGTATCAAAAGAATTCGGAAAAGTTGTAAGGGAAATTTCAGCCGGTGAATCCGAGCCAAAAGCACTTGAAAAACTTGCATTAAAAACAAACTCAGAACACTTAAAAAAAACATGCTGGCAGTTATTGAATTCTATTAGAAGCGGTGCTTCAGTGCAAGGCGCTCTGCAATCGATTGTTTTAATGCTTACACGCGAACAGGAAAGAGCAATAAAAAATTATGCCGCTGAATTGAACATGTGGATTTTGATGTATTTGCTTTTGGCTGCAGCAATTCCAACGCTGGGAGTGACATTTTTGGTAATTCTTTCAACAATTGGCAACGCTTCAGTTGGTCCTGAACACATTATATTGATTGTATTAGCAGCTTTTGCAATTCAAATAATATTGATTGGATTTGTAAAAAACCGTGCTCCAAGGGTGTTTGTGCATTGAAGAGAAAAATTGAAAAATCATATAAAAGAATTTGTCGTGCTGCATGCAATTTGATCAGCCAAAAAACGAGAATTGAAAAAATTTATCCATTGTTTGTGTTTGCAGGAATCCGCTCTGATCCGGAAATTTATCTTGGAAAAAGAATCATTCTTGGCTTTCTTGCAGCAATGATTGGATTTCTTTCAGTTATTGCTCTGCAGCCAGTGAGGGCTTTGCTGCCAATTGCTTTCCTTTTACCTGCAGCGGTTGTTGCAGGCATTGCTTCTTTTTTGCTTGTGGCTTTTGCAAGCTATATGTTTGTTTATTACCTTATTGACAGCAGGAAAAAAATGGTTGAAGGCATTTTGCCTGATTTTTTATTGCTTGTGAGCAGCAATGTAAGCGCTGGAATGACTCCTTTTGCTGCTTTCAGGAATTCAGCAAGAAAGGAATTCGGTCCATTAAGTGAGGAAATAAAAATAGCTGCTTCAAAATCACTTGGCACTGAATCATTCAGTGAAGCATTAAAAGAGCTCTCTAAAACAATCGCTTCGGATTCATTGAGGGAAATTGTTTCCTTTTTTGCTCAATCACTGCGTTCTGGCGGAAAGATTGCAAAACTGCTTGAAACCACTGCAAAGGATTTAAGGCAAACGCAGGCATTGAAAAAAGAACTTTTGTCAAGTACAAGAATGTATGTAATGTTTGTAGTGTTTGTGGTAGTAATTGCTGCTCCAGTATTGCTCAGTGTTTCAGTGCAGTTTTTGGACATGATTTCTGCAATTCAACAAGAGTCAATGACTTCAAGCATTGAAGGAATGGAAATGGGTTTTTTATCCACAAAATTAAGCATTGATTCCTCTTTTTTGGTTCTTGTTGCTTATGCATTGCTTTCAGGAAACGCGGTTCTTTCAAGCCTCTTCATTGGAGTAATAAGCCAGGGAATGGCAAAAAATGGCTTGCGTTATTTTCCCTTGCTATTGGTTGTTTCATTAATTGTTTTCTTTGCTTCAAGGATTGCTTTCAGTGGCTTTATTCCAGCATAAAAACAGGGAAAGGTTTTTATATTATTAAAAACTTATTATGTGAGT
>JAFCFP010000058.1 GCA_017608575.1 Candidatus Iainarchaeum sp.
TGATTATGGTTCTTTTTCACAGACAAATTTTTATCTGCCGTCAAGAAAGGTAAAAATCGGAGAAAAATGGAAATTTGAAAACATTACATACGAATTGAAAGAAAAAACAACTCTTTCCACTCCAGCTGGCACATTTAATGTGGTGAAAATTGAATACTATGGTTCAAAGGATTCAACGGATTTGTTTGGAACCACTTATTTTGATTACGAGAATGGTAGAATTGTTAAAACAACCCTTCTTGGTTTATCCAAGGGAAAAGGAAAAAAGGTTGAAACAAAACTCATTGGAATCATTAAAAATTTCAAAGAATCCGACATTGACAAAACCTGCCTTCTTGCAGAAAAAAGACTTACTCCAATGCAACAATTAAAGGAAGCGATTATTTTAAGTGGAAGCAAAAACTTTGATGCTTCGCTGTCAGTTGCATTAAAGTTACGTGATGAACTTGAATCAAGGGACTTAAACCGTGAGGAAAAAATCATTCTTGCAGGTGCCTACCTTGTAATGGGTGATGACTACAATGGACTTGGAGAAAAAGCCAGTGCAGCGGAAAACTATTTTATTGCTGGAAAAAAATTCAAGGAAAACATGTTTTTAACAGATGAATTCAAAACCGCTTTAAATGCCTTTAAATCAGTGATTGCCCTTGGAGATAACAATTATTATTCAAAAGCTCAAACTGCATTACAGGAAATGGAAGACGCAAACAAGGGGGAAATTTGGGGCAGAGTAATAAGAAAAGACAACGGTGATTCCAGTTCAAATTACTCACATCTCTTTAATGGTTTCAGGGCAATGGGTGACCGTGCAACATACAAAGGCAAAACTCACAGCATTGTTTTGAATTCATCCTTTGGAACAAAACTTGCATTGATTTATTACCGCAACGAATACAAGCCAAAAATGGTTCCCATTGATTTTGACGAGAACGCATTGCATGAATGGTGGGATGCAGTGCTTGAAAGAATGGATGATGCAAACAAGGGAATAATTGCAGGAGTCTGCTTTAAGGCTTCAGATGACCCAGAGCATTATGGAATAACCTCTTTTGAGGACACAACAGTGAATATAAGAAAAGGCACTCTTGCATGGCAAGCGGAATGCACAAACGGTTTTTACAGCATTGAATTGGAGCCAGGTACTTATTCAATTGAAGAAACAGGCGCAATTGTTAAAGTAACCCCTTCAAAAACATTCATTGAAAACATTCGCGTTGAATGAAAGTGCCAGCACTAAATTCAATGCTGCACTAAAAGCAATACAAATAAAAACCATAAGCGGTATTCTTTTTTAATGCAATAGGGGTCATGGGGTAGTCAGGCAGCCCAGTAGGCTCCAGACAGCCTTTTCTCTTTTTAAGAGAAAAAGGTACATTGCCAAAAAGAGAAACGTTCTCAGAAAGAGAGCAATCTCAAGAAGAGAACCGTTCTCAAAAAAGAGAAATTGTTTTTCTTTTGGCATGCGTTCATCTGGAGCGCCGAGCTCTATGAGCAATGACGAAACAGCGGGTGAAAGCCCTTATAGCTGGAAGTCACCTGCAGGCCCGGGTTCAAATCCCGGTGACCCCAAATTTTTATTTTTTGTAGGGGGATTCAATGAACGATTCAACCAAGTACTGCAAGATTGAAATAAGAATTAAGGCCGAGGGACACAAAGGAAAAGTATTGGGCTTGAAAAGAGACATAGAGGACAGTGTGAGCCAGTTTAAGGGTCTCACTTCTAACCTGAAAATCCAAATGGATGTTGACAAAATAAGCGGTTTTGAATAGTTTTTCCCTTGCTTTTTTTTTAAAGGGAAAGAATTAAATACTCTGATTTAATTATTTTATCGGTGCTTTTAAGTGAAAAAACAGCGATTGTTTTTTGGCATAATTTTATTGGTTGCTTTAATGGTTTTTTTAAGTGGTTGCTTTCAAGGCAACAACAATGGCAATAACAATTCGCCCACACCAATTCCAACAATGGGAAAGCTTTGCTCTAAAAACGGTTATAAAACCGAAAAAAACAATGATGGTTTTGTTACACTTAATGATAAAAGCATGGACAAGCTTGCTGAAAACAATTATGATTTAAGGGAAATAAGTGGTCTTTCCTGTATTGAATTGCTTGACTTGGCTGACACGCCAGTGGCAGACATTGAGCCATTAAAGGAATTGAAAAAATTAAAGATTCTTGATTTGAGTTTTACTGCAATCAATGACATTTCTGATTTGAAAAAAAGCACCACCATTGAACGCTTGGGTTTGGCTTACACTGATGTTTCAAATATTTCAAGCATTAAATCCCTTGAAAACCTTCGTTTTTTGAACCTGCGTGAATCGCCTGTTTCAAGTGTTTCCCGCCTAAAAGACCTTCCAAGGCTTGAATATGTTGACTTGCGTGGCACTAATGTTTCAATTTTGGACTGCAAAACCCTTCAACAGGAATTGCCCAATGCAAAAGTTCTTTGCCCTGACCCTGAAACAGAGGGGGTTAAAAACTGTGGCTATGATAGGAAATGCTTTGCCACCGAATTCAAAAAATGCCGAAAAGCAAAGCTTACTGAAAGAACCAAGGGGCTTGTTTTCCATTATGAAATAATTGGTTCAAGCGATGAAGGCGAAGACCTCTGTGTTTTGGAAATGAAGTACTTGTCCCATCCAAGCGATTTATGGCTTGGAAAAAAAATGCAATGCGTTTACAATTCACAGCAAGAATTTGAAACAGCCATAAAAGATTACAGCACTTGCACTGGACCACTTGTAAAGCTTTTAACCTCTTAATTTCTTTTTCCGCTTATTCAATGCCTGTTGTTTCATTGTCTTTTTCATGATTTCAAAATTTATTGCAAATAATTAAATACTTTGATGTCTTTTTTTATACCATGCAGGACAATGCATTGCTTAAAGCAATTGATTCCCTTAAGGAAAGTTTTGCTAAAGAAAACGCTCTTGATTTAAGGCTTCTTTCAAATGAATTAATAAAAAAAGCCGCTTTGGAAAACAGCCACGAACTTGCATCCATTGCTCTTGTTGCTTATTCATTGCATAAAGTAATGAACAAAGAACACCACATTCGCTCGCCTAAATGGAAAACCCGCAAAAAAGCAATTCTTTCATGTATTGAAAAAGCACACAATGCATTGAAAAAAAATGACAGCAAGGCATTCCATAAAAGCATTAATTCCATTGCTTTTGAATTGCAAAGAATGGATCGTTTCTTTGGGCGATATGTTCAAAGCATTTTTGACAAAGCCAGAGTAAAATGTGCAGCGGATGCTTATTTTTTTGGGCTTTCCTTGAGTCAGGCTGCAGATTTAACCCATACTGATAGGAAAGCCGTGCAGGAATACATTGGTTTCACTCGCTCGCAGGACAAAAATGAAATAATTGAAGGCATTGGCAAAAGGCTTAATGCTTTCAAGAAAGCAATAGGTGAAGTGAAATGAATTACTTGGTTTTGGATGCAAGCACTCTTATTTCACTTGCTGAATCCTGTCTTTTTTACATTTTGCGGGATTTGAAGGAAAAAAAAGGCATTCAACCGGTTATTGCTAAAGCGGTTAAAGATGAAAGCGTTTCAAAACCAATTGGAATAAAGCGCTTTGAATTGAGCGCTGTTCGAGTCAGGCACGCAATAGAGAATGGAATAATTGAAGTGGCAAACCTTTCCAGTGAATTCAAGGCTTTTTGTTCCGAGATTGAAAAAAAAGCAAACAGCATTTTTTACTCAAAGCATGGCAATATTACGCTGTTGCATGCAGGCGAACTTGAAAGCATTGCATTGTTAAAACAATTGAATGCAAGTGTTTTTGCAGTTGATGAAAGGAACACAATAATGCTTTTTGAAAACCCTTTGCGTTTGCGTTGGCTGATTGAAAAAAGACACCATTCAAAAATTTTTTACAACAAGGATGTTTTGAGGGATTTCAGGCAATTGCTTCCAAAGGCAACACTTGTAAGGTCAAGCGAGCTTGTAGCATTTGCTTTTGATAACGGTTTTGTTGAAGAAGAACTTGGCACTGGAAAAAAAGCACTTGAGGGCGCGCTTTATTCGCTTAAATTCATGGGCTGCGCTATTTCAATGAAAGAAATAAGCAATTATGTGAAAGATCATAAATGAAATTTGAAAAAGCCCAAAGAAAAGACCTTCCACTGCTTGTTCAAATGGTTAAAGAAGAGCTTCCTGACACTGCACTAAATTTGGGCTTTCTTTCCAAGCGTTTGAATGAAAAAAATGTTTTTTTAATGAAACTCTCTGATGGCTTGCATCCAAGCGGTTTCATTGACTTGGAACTTGTTTCAGAAAAAGAAGCATTAATTGTTTTGTTTTTTATTAAAAAAAGCGCTCGCGGAAAAAAACTAGGAAAAAGACTGCTTGAAGAATCCATTGAGTTTCTTTCAGGGAAGGGAATTGAACTTGTTTCTGTTTTGGTGGAAAGCGAAAACACCAAAGCAAAAAGGCTTTATTACAATGCAGGGTTTCGTTTTTTTGGATTGCTTGCGGATGTCTTAAACCAGAAAACAATTGAATTGCTTGAATTGGAGTTAGGGATTGCTTCTCTTTCCTATGTTTCATGAATAGATTTCTTCCACTACTTTTTGGGCTACTTCCGGCAAATAACCTTGTTCCACTATTATTGAAAAAATTTCTTCCTTTGAATAGTTTTCTTTCTTTTTGGCCAACAGTTTAACCAGTTTCTTTACCTGCATTTCAGTATACCAGTCAAGAGTGTCAACCTTTTTTATTTCCTTTTTTTCAATGCTTTCGTTCACCATTTTTGATTTCAGCTTGCTGAAAAAACCAATTCTTTTTTCGCTTCCCTTTTCCACTGGTTGTTCTTGCAGTGCTTTCTCTGCCTTTTTTTCCTCTTTCCCTTGCAGTCCTGTTTCAGTTTTTTCCATTATGGTTTCTGTTTTCTTTTCTTTTTCTGCTGGCAAGGTTGTTTCCTTTTCTTTTTCTGTTGTTGTGGTTTTTTTCTCTTTTTCTGTTCCCAGTTGTTCTTCCTTTACTGCTTTTGGTTGTTCTGGTTTTTCTGGTTGGATTCCTGTTTTGTGTTTTTTCTTCCATGAAGTTGAATCTTCCAGTATTATGTCAAAAACCGGTTTTTTTTCAATCTTTTCACTTATTTTGCTTTCGGGTTTTTTTTCTGTTTTTTCTATTGCTTTTTCCTGTTTTTTTGCTGAAATTATTTGGATTAGTTTTTCTTCCGGTGCTTTTTCTTTTTTGCTTATTGGTTCAATGCTTTTGGGTTCCATTGGTGGAATTTTTATTTCCTTTGCTTTTTCCTCTTCTCTTTTTTTGATTCTTTCCTTTACAGCTTCCTTGAATGGTTTTTCTTTTATGAGTTTTGCTGGAGAGGGTAGTTTTAGTTCTTCGAAGCGGCTTTTCTTTTTTCCTTTTTCTTTCGCTTCTTTCATTTCTGAAACAATTTTTTTTGTTTTTTTCTGTATTCTTTGGTCAATTGTTGCAATTTCTTGTTCTTTTTCCAGCACTCTTTTTTTGAATTCTTCTTCTGAAATGCGTCTCTTTAAATAGTCAATTTTTAGTTGTTTTAGTGTTGCTTTTGCTTTTGTTTTTTTACTTAATAGTTTTTCCAATTGCATTGCTTT
>JAFCFP010000014.1 GCA_017608575.1 Candidatus Iainarchaeum sp.
GGCTATTTCAAGTATTCTTTTTTCCGGAATTTTTTGCTTTGCGCCTTTTGCTTCATTTAGCGTGATTTTTTCGTTTTTTTTTCCCTTGCGCACTATTTTCCATTGCTGATAGCGTGGCTTAATGCTCAGTATTTTCATTTTTCCCTTGTCAACTACATATGTGTCCGGTGTAATGCTGCCTGAAACAATTGCTTCTCCCAAACCATAGCATGCTTCAATTATTATTTTGTTTTCATCGCCTGTTGGGTCAGCTGTGAACATTACACCGCTTGTTTCAGAGTCAACCATTTTTTGAACTATTACCGCAATTCCCACTTTTTCTGTTTTGAATCCCTTTTTTTTCCTATAATAAGTAGCGCGCGCGGTAAACAATGAAGCCCAGCAGTTTTTTATTGCACGGATTAATTCTTCTTTGCCAATAATGTTCAAATAGGTTTCCTGTTGTCCGGCAAAACTTGCTGTTGGCAAATCTTCAGCAGTGGCAGAACTTCTGACTGCAACATATTGCTGTTGTGAGGAAGTTAACCATGCGAGCCTTTCCTCTCCAAGCTTTGAATAAGCAATAAGGATTTCGTTCCTCAATTCTTCATCCATTTTTGTTTTTTTAATTAACTCTCTAACTTCTGCGGTAACGCTTTCCAATTGCTCAGTGTTGTCAACGCTAATGGAATCAATTTTGTCCAGTATTTGCCACTTTATCCCGGTTTTTTCAATGAATTTAAAATATGCTGTTGAAGTAACTATGAAACCTGCCGGAACTGGAAAATTTGCATTCACCAATTCGCCCAAATTTGCGCCTTTTCCACCAACCAAGCCAACATGCTTTGCGTTTACTTCCCTGAACCACGCTATGTTCTTCATTTTTTCCCCTAATTAAAAAGGCAAATGTTGTTTATTAATTTATCGCGTGGCATTGGAAAAAGAATTAGTTTTTCTGGGCTTGTTTCTCTTCCTTTTTTTCTTCTGTTTTCTTTTCTTCTTTTGCTGGTTTTTCTTCTGTTTTCTTTTCTTCTTCTGTTTTCTTTTCGCCTTCTCCTTCTTCCTTTTTCTCTTCTTTTTCTTCCTTTTCTTCAGCCATTTTTATTTTTACTGCTCTTGGTCTTGTTCCAATGGATTTAACATCAGTGTGCACTTTTACTTTTATTTTGAATGGAAGTTTTGCCTTTGCTCTTTCAAGCGCGGTTTTGGCCACTTCAATGTTTTCTTCATCCACTAAAACGCTTGTTATTACTTGGCCTTTGCGGACTCTTGCTGCTCTGCCAATTACTTTTCCAAACGCATGACTCATTCCCTGTGAGACACGGTCAGCTCCAGCGCCTTGTGCTTGTTTGTTTTCCCTTAAAGCTTGGTAGGGAAAAACCCTAATGCGCATAAAATAGCCTTCTTTTCCAAGGTGTTTTTGCAAATAACGGTTTACGAGCATTCTCATTGCTTCAATGGCGTTGTCTCTCACTTGCACTTTGTCCTGGCTTATTAAGTCAACTATGTGGGTGAATTCTTTGGATGGATTGCCCATATTGAACTGCCTTATTCGCAGAGCAGGGTTTGCTCCAACATAATTCTTTCTGTGCTTTGCTATAGCTATTCGAGTGAATGCCCTGTCTTTTTTAATGTCCCTATAGCATCTGCCTGGTCTTAAACCCATTCAAGAAACACCTTTTTTAAAGAATAAAAAATTACGCTGAAAGAAATAGCGCAATATATGAAAATTCCAAGCATTTAGTTTAAAAAGGTTATGCAAAGCGCTTTATTTTCGCATCCTTCTTGCAGGCAAGCGCTTTGGCTTTGGTTGGCATTCTTTTCTAAGCTTTCTGGCTACAAGTGACATTTGCAGCGCTCCACCAACCCGCATTCTCATTATTTTTGGATTCTCCATTAGTTTTTCTCTTTCCGCTGTTGAAAGGCGAAGCCCTGCTTTTTTAAGGGTTTTTTTTATTATGCTTCTTTTTTGTGCTTTGAAATGCTCTCCAATTCTTTTTGCATCTGCTTTGTAGGTGAGCCACACTAGCTTTCCTGGTGGTGTTGTTTTTAGAATGGTTCTTGGCATTAATCCGTATTCGCGTGCTATTTTGAAAACACTTCCAAATCTTTTTTCTATTTCTCTTGCAGTAAATGGTTTTGGCCTGGATTTTGAGCCAAGCATTGCTGCTTCTGCCTGTAAAGCCAGCTGGCAGAGTTTTTCTTTTTTATCGCTTGCTTTTCTCAAATAATTTATTTTTGCTTTTATTTCTTCAAGTGGCTGGCTTAAAAGCCTTGTCCAGCCAGGATAAGTGAGTTCTTCTGGAATTGTTTTGCCGTACTGCATTACTTCCGAAATAATTGATAGTTTTTCTCTTGCAAACCGAATGCCTTTTGATTCAAGTTTTTCAAGTGTTTCATCAAAGCCAGGCATAAAAAGTGTAGAGGTTAATCATTTTTTATATTTATTGGGGTGGGTGTTAATTTGCTTAAAGCGGGAGGCGGAAGTCGAATCCGCTTCTCCCGGTCTGCAGCCGGGTGCATAGCCGTTCTGCCACTCCCGCTTTTTTTTAGCATTAATTAATGTAAGTGGAATTGTTTTAATTGTTTTCTTATCCAATGCATTTCTATGCTTTCTCCAAATGTTCTCTTGCTGAAATCATCTTCTGAAATTTTCCTTAAAAGCGAGCGCGTAAAACAGTACTTTAACCGTAAGCTGCGTGACAACATTAAAACTGCACTGCATAATGCTGGCTTGCGGGGTTTTTCCCTGAAGCAAGGGCGTGGCAGAATGTTCCTTTATGTTCATGAATTGGAAGAAGCAGCCGGCATTCTGCGAAAAGTGTTTGGATTGCATTCAATTGCTCCAGCGTTTGAATTTAATACTGAAAGTCTTTCCAGCATAGTTGAAAATGTTGTTTCTTTTGCCGAAGGACGTTTTGAGAAAGTGCGTACTTTTGCTGTTCGCGTTAGCCGTTCAGGGGAACAGCCTTTTTCATCCCAGGAATTGGAGAGAGCGCTTGGTGCTGAAATTTTAAGGCATTTTCCCTTTTTGCGCGTGAATTTGAATAACCCCGAAAGGATTCTTTTTCTTGAGTTGCGTGGGGAAAAAGGATATTGTTATGTAGAAGAAATTCCTTGTTTTTCTGGATTGCCATTGGGAGTTGAAGGCTTTGTTGGAGTGTTTTTTGAGGGTAAGGAAGAAGAACTTGTGGCAGCTTGGCTTTTAATGAAACGCGGCTGCAATATTTTTCCCATAGTGAAGCGTTCCTCTAAAAAAATGGAAAAACACCTCTCAGTGCTTGTACCATGGAATTTGGGTAGAAATTTTGCTCTTTCACTTGAAAAGGATTTAATGCAATTGATTGAGGAACGCGGTCTGCTTGCACTGGTTAGGGCTGATTCTATTGTTTCAAAAAAGGCTTTTTTGGAATACGCAGAATTTGATGAAAGAATGCCTTTGCCTGTTTTTCGCCCGCTTTTGTTCCATTCAAACGAATGGATTAAAAAAGCCGCAAATACTATAAAATGAATCTTGCTTACTTTTTTTGATTTGAATGAAAATTGCTTTTTTAACGGATTTTCACATTGGCTTTGAACAGGAAGGCCGCCAGGGCGAGGCTTTTTTGCTTGCAAAAAGCGCTCTTTCACAGGCAATAAAAGCAGGTGCAGAGTTAATTGTTTTTAATGGCGATTTGTTCAATAGAGCTTTACCGACTCAAGAGGATTTCTTTGAAGCGTTCCGTCTTTTTTCTAGCTGCCATAATGCTCCAAAGCCAGGCATTAAAATAACTTTTGAAAAGAACGGGAAAGCGCGTGAAGTGCAATTTTCAGGAATTCCGGTTATTGCAATCCATGGCACCCATGAATTCAGAGGACGTGATTTCAGGAATGCATTGGAGGTAATGGATTCAGCGGGTTTTTTGGTTTACATTCATGCAGCCAAAGCAATTGTTGAAAATAGCAATGAAAAGATTGTTTTCCATGGCTTGGGGGGAGTGCCAGAAAAAAAAGCCCGGGATGCATTGCTTAAATGGAACCCTAAGCCAGTGCCAAGCGCAAAAAATGTTTTGCTCTTGCACCAATCCTTTAAAGAATTCCTGCCATTTGATGATGAAATGATTGCATCGCTCAGCATTTCCGATTTGCCGGATGGTTTTGATTTTGTTGTGAACGGTCATTTGCACACCCATGCTGAATTCAAGGAGAACGGAAAAATCCTTCTTATTCCTGGCTCGACAATTATCACTCAATTAAAGCAATCCGAAGCAGAAAACGCGAAAGGGTTTTATTTTTATGATTCCCTTTCGGAAAAAATTGAATTCAAAGAGCTGGAAGAGTTCAGGTCTTTTTATTATAAAAAGATTGAATTGGCGAACGCTTCAGTTGTTGAGGTTCTTAACACTGCAAGAGAGGCAATTGTTTCCATGCTTTCAATCAAGCAGGAAAAGAAAATGAAACCACTTGTACGCATTGTTTTAAAAGGCTCGCTTGCAAAGGGCTTGAATTCAGAGGATATTGATTTCAGTGGACTAATTGAAGAATTCAGGGAAAAAGCAGTTGTGTCAATTTTGAGTTCTTTTTCTGGCGAGGATTTTAGCAAAAAAATAAATGAATTGAAAAAACTTCAAAGGGAAAAGCAGTCCATTTCAGAAATGGGTCTGGCAATTCTTGAAAAAAATTTGAAAGAAACAGGTTTTGGAAACGCATTTGATGTGAGAAGAATGCTGTCGCTTTTAAGCGAAGGCAACACTGAAAAAGCCCTTCAATTGCTTCTCGAATTAGAGCCAAAAGCCCAGCCGGAAGCAATGCAAAAAGCACAAAAAAACCAGCAAAACGCAAAATAACAAAATACGTTCATTGTCTAATTTTCAGCATAGTTATTTTATTTTTTTGCTTTTTAAATTATATGCTTTAAAACGCTTTATTTTAAACGCAATTCAAATTAGCTGTTAAAATTTTATTAGGGGGTTTTTTATGGCTACGAAATGGGTTACTGAAAAGGATGAAAAAGGCTATTATTGGCCAAGCGATGAAATGAAAAAATACGCAAACATGGCTGACGTGGATATTTTCAAAAAAGCTTCCCAAAACCCAGAGGAATTCTGGGCTGAAAAAGCAAAAGAAAACATTCACTGGTTTGAGCCATTCTCAAAGGCTTATGAATGGAATCCACCCCACTTTAAATGGTTTATTGGTGGCAAAACAAATGCCAGCTACAACTGCCTTGACAGGCATGTTATTTCTGGAAAAGGTGACAAAACAGCAATAATCTGGGTTCCAGAGCCAACTGAAGAAAAAGCAGTAAAAATCTCTTACGCTGAATTGCTTGAAAAAGTCAAAAAGTTTTCAAACATATTAAAAAAATTAGGAGTCAAAAAAGGAGACAGGGTTGGCATTTACCTGCCAATGATTCCGGAAGTACAAATTGCAATGCTTGCGTGCGCTCGCATTGGAGCAATTCACAGCGTTTGCTTTTCCGCTTTTAGTGGAGACTCGTTAAAAACAAGGTTAATTGATTCAAATGCTAAAGTGCTGATAACAAGTGATGGCTATTACCGCAGAGGAAAGCCATTAAACCTTAAAAACAACGCAGACATTGCAGTTGAAGGAACTTCAGTTGAACACGTAATAGTTGTCAAAAGAGCCGGTGTTGAAGTGGAAATGAAAGAAGGCAGAGATCACTGGTTCCATGAATTAATGGAAGAAGCAAGTAATGAATGCGAAGCAGAAAAAATGGATTCAGAGGACTACCTTTTCATTCTCTACACAAGCGGCACAACAGGAAAACCAAAAGGAATTGTCCACGAAACAGGCGGCTACTTAACCCAAGCTGATCTCACCTGCAGGTGGCTCTTTGACTTGCACGAAGAAGATGTTTTCTGGTGTACTGCTGATGTTGGATGGATTACAGGGCACACCTACAATTGTTATGGTCCGCTTTCAGTTGGAGCAACACTGCTTCTCTTTGAAGGAGCTCCGGATTACCCGGATAAAGACAGGTGGTGGAAAGAAATAGAAGAACACAAAGTAACAATCTTTTACACTGCTCCAACAGCGATAAGGATGTTTGCCCAATGGGGTGACTCCTATGTTAAAAAGCACGATTTGAGTTCTCTGAGATTGCTTGGCACAGTCGGAGAACCAATTGATGAAGATGCTTGGATGTGGTTCTTTGAAACAGTGGGTGGCTCACGCTGTCCAATAATTGACACATGGTGGCAGACCGAAACAGGTGCAGTAATGATTTCAGAATTGCCCGGAATAGGGCCATTCATTCCAACCGTTGCAGGAAAACCCTTGCCGGGAGTGAAAGCCGAAATAGTTGACGAAGGAAAAAACCCGGTTTCCGGTGGCGAAGGCGGTTACTTGATTCTAAAATCGCCTTTCTCTCCAGGAATGCTTCGCACTGTTTACAATGATGACGAAAAATACGTTAAAACCTATTTCACTGAATACGGTCCAGAGATTTATTTCACTGGCGATGGAGCGAGATGGTTTGATGAAGAAAACATAAGAGTAACAGGCAGAATTGATGATGTAATGAAAGTAGCAGGGCACAGGCTTTCCACTGGCGAAGTGGAAAACGCTATTGCTTCTCATGAAAAAGTAAGCGAGTGTGCAGTGGTTCCAAAGCCACACCAAATAAAAGGAGAAGTGCCAGTTGCCTTTGTTGTATTAAAAGGCGTTGAACCAAGTGATGAATTAAAGCAGGAATTGGTGGCACATGTGCGCAAAGAAATTGGTCCAACAGCAAAACCAGAGGAAATCTATTTCGTTAACGACTTGCCTAAAACACGCAGTGGAAAAATAATGCGTCGCATGCTCAAATCCCTGCTCACAAACCAGCCATTGGGTGATGCGACAACGTTGCAGAACGCTGAAACAATAAAGCATTTAAAAGAAGTAACAGGTTACGAGGGCTGAAGCCCTTGTAATTTTTTTTTATTTTTTTTCTATTTTTCCTTGACAATTTTTGCTCTTGTGTTCCATATTTTGTTTGGCTCTTTTGAAAAAGATGAAAAAGAGCTAAACCACTCAACGGTTCTGTGCTTAATATCCGCTGGTGATAAAATGGATTGGAGATGGTGGAGCAATTCGTGGTTCAAAGTGTTGCTCGAAGTGGTTTTCATCCTGATTTCGCCGGTTGCAGGCGCGTGGTCTCCCAGCACTCCAAGTGCTGCCATAAATGGCCTGTTGCTTCTGAATAGCGGCATTAGTTCGGCGACAGGAATGCCCATGATTTCGGAAACCCTTTTGTAAATTCGTCTGGTGTTGGGTGGAATCTCCTTGAAAGAAAAGGGTTTGCCTCGAGGGGGCAATGGGCTTTGTTTGGGGTCCTTGAGTTTTCTCCCAAGCCTCTTTTTGGTGTTCAGCTGGTGCCGTGTGAGATGTTTTCTTTTGCACCTTAAAATTCTCATACAATAATTAGGCCTTTGGGAAATAAATTTCTTTGCTCACGGCAAGAATTCCTTGTTTTTGATTTTTTTTGGCAAGTACTCTTTTGCCACGAACTCCAAGGACTTGTTCGCTAAAGCCTGTTGTTCTATCCTGATTTTTAGGTTCATTGCTGTTTTCAATTCCTGTTGCCATGGCTTGTTTTTAAACCATGCGTATTGTTGCATTTCCTTTGCTCTCTTAATGTCCCCTGGCTTCATTTGCTCTGTTACATTCTCCAAGCCATATGTTTTAATGTCTTCCATTGTCATTCCAATGTATTTTGCTTCAGGGCATGCAAGGAAATGCGAATGAGCCGCCAAAGCCATTGATCCTTGTTTTACAACACTGTAAATATACCATCCATAAGGGTCTCCATCAGTAAAGGCATACACTGGAAGCTTTTTTTCATAGTGTAATCTGTGAATTAGCCTTCGAGTGCCCCTTGCAGCTTGGCCTCCTGTTCCAACCAGTATTGCTTTGTTTTCCTTTGCAAAGTTTTCCTCAATCAGCCTTTCATACATTGCACTTGTTTCAATGACCAGAACGTATTTTGCGTTCACTTGTTTTATTTCTATTTCGTTTGGTTCAATGCGGCTCATTATGCTCCAGCCACCCCTTCCAAGCTTTAGGCAATTGAATTTGTCGTTGTTGTGGGCTCTATCCACAAGCGTAATGTCTCCATATAGTGTTCCCTTTGGGTTAGCATGCACGTTTAATTTTTCCCTTATTGTGTCAACGCTGTGTTCCAAGTCAACAATGCATGAATCTGATTCCCTTTGGTCATCAAAAGTGTTTTCTTTTGTGCCTTCAATGTTGTGTTTTAATTCGTAGTATATTTCCCTAATTGAAGCTGTTTTGTTGTGCAACAAATAATCATATGTCTTGCTTGTTACAAGCATTGTTTGAAGGAATTTTTTTGTATGAGCAATGTTTAGGAAACTTCTTGTAGTGCTTTTATTGCCCAAAGTAATTATGCCTTTGTCTTCTTCGAATTCAACGTTTCCTCTGCCGCGTTGTTTTGTTACAAACCTTGGATTTTGTTCTTTTTCAATTTGCTTCACTATTTCTTCGCTCATTTTTCTTATTCTTTTTGCGATTTCTTTTGGTCCTTCTTTTTCCTGAATTCTTGCCTTGCGGCTTACTTTTTTAATTGTGGCTTTTTCAGTTTTTTTTGGTTTCTTTCCCTTTTTTGCCATTTATTTCCCCTCTTTCTTTGTTTCTTTTTTGTTTTTTGCTTGTTCTTTCATATCATCTGGTTTTTCCAGTTTAAGTTTTGTGAGAACAAGGTGCTCCAAGTGCTTTATTAGTTTTTTTTCGTTGGCTTTTGTTATATTGTGCAAGGCGCGCGCTATTTCTGGAATATATTTGTAAAACATGTCGCGTTTCATTCTGTTTTCTATTTCGCGCCTTCTTGCAGAAATATATTGGGAGGTTTTTCTTGCACATTTCATTAAAGCCAAGCGCAGTTCATCCATTATTTCATCTTCGTCAGCAATTGCCTGTTTGCCTGCACCGGTGTAGGGAACGTGCACTGAAATAAAGTTTACAAATATTGTTAATGGCACGCTTTCCAAGTCGCGTATTCCATAGCGTTTCCAGTCAATGCTGTGAACTGCTTTTGTTATTGCACAGTTGCCGTTGTCAAAAAGCAGTGGTGCACGGTTTGCAAAACGCATTATTTCTACTTTTGCTTCTTCTGGGTTTTCTTCTTTTTTGTTTTTTCCATTGGTTTCATTGAGGCTTTTTCCTGCTTTTCCACCGTAAGCCATGCCAATTTCCACTTGGAAAGGGAAACCACCTGCATACACTTTCGGTGGCCTTGTAATTGTGTGCACGAATTCCGGTTCAACAATGCTTTCAAGTGATTTTTTTATTCTTTTTTCCCCGATTGGTCTCAGGCCTTCAGTGCTTGGAGCAATGAATTCAATTTTTTTGAACGCGTTAACTATTTGTTCTGCTTCATCCCATGTGAGTTTTTTTGGGTCTTTGTTGAGGTCAAAATTCACAAGTTTTTGTATTTTTTCAATTGAAGTGTCACCGACTCTCTCCAGGTCGGTTTTAAGAAAGGATGAAACCTTTCTTGCTTTTGAGGTTCTACCCATTGTAATTATGTCATCCACTGAAACGCCGTTGGGGTGTGGTTTCATTGGTTTGGGCATTTTTGGAATGAATGTGGCTGTTCGCTTGAAAACAATTGTTTCTCCTTTTGGTGTTCTGAAGGTTATTTGTGCATGGGGGTTTGCGATTGCTGTTCTGCGCAGGTATTCTAGTGGCCCCAATGCTGATTCTCTGTATATAACGCCTTTGAATTTTGCTTGAATCATTGTTCCGCGGAATTTTTTATCCAAATCTCTTATGTTTTCCACTTTTGGCTTGTTGTGTTTTGGATCAATTGTTATCTCTGCAGCAAATGCTTTTTTGCCAGTGCCTGTTATTACCTTTGTTGCCTTTCCGGTTGTAATCTGGCTTAACATTGTTGCTCCGGCTGAACCAATTCCCTGTTGGCCGCGCATTTGCATCATCCTGTGGAATTTTGTTCCAGAGAGCAGTTGGCCAAGTGCTTTTCCCACTGTTTCTTTTGTCAGACCGGGGCCGTTGTCTTTTACTGTTAATTGATAGTATTCGTTTCCAAGTTCGTCGAGTTTTACTTCAATTTCTGGCAATATGTGGGCTTCCTCGCAAGCATCAAGCGAGTTTGTAACATATTCGTGCACTACTGTTGTCAGAGTGCGGACTTTTCCATAAAGTCCCAGCATTTGCCTGTTTTTTTTAAAGAATTCTGCAACTGAGTGCTCTTTGAATTCTTTTGCAAGTTTTTCTCCAGTAATAATTCCATCAGTCATTTTTCTCACTCATAATTCAAATTTTTTCTCCATTAATTTTCTTTTTTTAATGCGTTTGTAAACCGTTGAAACATTTGCTCCATGCAAGAGCATTTCAATGGCTTCTTCTGCAAG
This sequence comes from Candidatus Iainarchaeum sp., assembly GCA_017608575.1. Classification (GTDB taxonomy): domain Archaea; phylum Iainarchaeota; class Iainarchaeia; order Iainarchaeales; family DTGL01; genus JAFCFP01. The sequence continues at coordinate 10,356 of JAFCFP010000014.1, forward strand.
GGCAATTTCCTCTATTTCGCCGATTATTGAAACAGTGTTGCCGTACACTGAAATATAACAGTTTGTTTCTTTTTCAATGTTTGCCCTCACTGAACCGTTCCGCCCTATAACGCGTGCTTTTTTTTGGTGAATTGCTCTTTCGCTTTTTCCAACTATTTCGCGCAGCGAAAGCACTCTTAAGGCAAATCTGTCATTGGCCAAAAGTAGTGCTTTTTCCGGTGAAAACCCTCTGGCAATTGCTTTTACAATGTCCATTGCTTTTATGAAATTCATGCTTTCAGCGCTGATTTCCACTTCTCCAGTACTTGAATCAATTTTTATCTTTGAATTTGTTGCTTTTTCTATTTCTCTTTTGGTTTTTCCCTGTTCTCCTATCAGCGCGCCAATTCTTTCATTAGGTATTTTAATTGTCTCGGTTTGCATTGAAATCACTTGCGCGCATCCGCTATTAAACAAAACACCAAAAGATTTAAAAATGGAAATCTGTGTTTTTTGGGCTTAAAACCGCAAAATTTTGCGGTTTTAAATTTTTCCTTTGAATGATTTTATTTCTGCAAGGAGCTCTTCAGCGCTTATTTTTTGGCCTCTTTTTGAGAGATAATTCGCCATGTTTTGCACGTCTCTTTTAAAAAATTGTTCTGCGCGTGGATGGCTTGTGAGAACTGATTGAGCGCAGTCAATTATTACTGGTTCGCTGTTAAAATTCAAAATATTGTATTCTGAAAGGTCCGCGTGCACTAGTTCGGCTTGTAACACCATTTTTGCCATTTCTTCAGCAATTCTTTTCCTGAGAAATTTTGCATTCAATGGTTTTTCTTTCAATGGCAGGGCTGCTTTTTTTCCGCCAATGAATTCCATTACTAGAACGTTTTCATGAAATGCAAGGGGCATTGGAACTCTAACACCGGCTTCTGTGAACTTTTCAAGGTTTTTGAATTCTTTTCTTGTCCACTGGTATATTAATTGCCTTCGTGACTTTTTTAGTTCTTTGAAACGCAAATCGCCTTCAATGTATGCACGCATGTGCTTGAATTTTGTTGTTTGAATCTTGTAAATTTTTACTGCTCGCGCGTTTCCCGCGGGGTCAACCGCCTTAAAAACATGCGCTTCCTTGCCTGCATTCACCAAAAACTCCAATGCATCAATGTATCCTTTCTGTGCAAGCACATGCACTGCTTTCACTGTGCGTTCATCAAATACTTCTCCGAATATTTTCCGCGCATTTTCATCACGAAAGTATTCCATTGTTGGTTCTTTGTCCTGCATAAAAAGAATAAGTGGAAGAGTTTTTTTTAGTTTTTTGCTTACACAGGCAGTCCTTTCAAGTAACCTTTTCTTGCCAAAAAGTTTTTTTGACCGCCAAGGTATCTCCACACAATGTCTGCCTTGCTTGGTTGGAAATCCCACACTTTTATTATGAGGAGATCGCCCTCTCTAATCCATACCTTTTTTTTCATTTTGCCAGTAATGCGGCAGCTTCTTTCAAGACCGTCTTGGCATATTGCTTTTATTTGATCAGTGCCCTGTCTTTTTATTGCAATTGCAAATTGCTCGTTGTCTTTTTCCCTTGGCATTCGCATTTTTCTGGGGGATTCTTCTTCGTTGTTTTTTTTGAATTTTTTTCTTGTCATTTTAAACCAGCCTGTATATTTGAACGTGCGGGATTCCTGCAATTTTAATTACGTTCTTTTCGCTTATTAAACCTTTCTTTAGGGCAATGTTCACTGTTTTTTTTCCCACAAGGTTAATGTTTTCGTATTCGTCGATTAATTTTGCGAGTTCTTCTTCAGTGACGGGATTGTCCTTGTAGAATGCCTCGCTTATAATGAAATCAAGGTCGCCTTTTTTCAGTGTTTTTCCAATAAGTTCTTTGTCGCAGGCAGCAAGCACTTTTTTGCTTTGCACTGAGTGAATTTTGCAGTACACTTGGATTACTCCCTTACTGCGGAGATTGCTCCACAGGCCTCGCATTTAAGCATTTTAACGCCTTTTTGTTCAATTATTTTTGTGTCGGGTCTTTTGCATTCATGGCATAAAACGAATTTTTCAATGTAATTTCTTATTAGGTTTTGGATTTCTTCGTGGGAGAAGTTTCCCTTTAAAATAAGCCTTTCTGAGTCAATGTTTGCAAACGTTCCAGTTTGCTTTGTAATGTATTTTAATGCGTGTTTTTCATCGCGGTTGATTTGCTTCATTATTTTAACAAAATTTGTCACAATGGTGCGGTTTCCTTGTGAAAAGCTTTTGGCTACTGGCATTTCGAACCTTTCCTTGTGGAGTGTTTTTTCAGGAAGGGTTTTGTATAAACGGTCCAGTGCTTCTTTGTAATTCATTCAATCACCTTTCTTTCAATGTTCAGCTCGCTTGCTCTCGTGAATTCGATTGCTTCTTTTTTCTTTTTTTTTCTTTCCTTTACTGATTTGAGCACTTCAAGCCTTTTAAGCATTTCTTCTTTGAATGAAAGCTTTTGTATTCCTTCCAATGCAATAAATAAGCCGTTTTTTCCCTCTCTTGGTCTGCCTATAACGCTTACACTGTCACCTATTGAAATTTTTTCAAGCAATTTGCGCTTGTCTTCAAATGCAAGCACGTCAATTGTTGCAGTAAAATCATCAAGTGTAATGCTGGCAAGTTTTTCAGATTTAAAGGAGTGAACGCAGGCACCCCACGCATTAACCCTTGAGGCCTTTTCACCGTTTTCAAGCGTTATATAATTTGGCTCGAATTCTCCTTCGCTTTTGTAGTAATGCGCGTTTTCGAGTTCTTTGAGTAACACTCTTTTTGCAATTGCTGGTTTCAATTAAAAAGCCTCCATTGCTTTTGTCTCCCCATTAATTAATAATTATTAAGGTTATAAAAAGTAGTAGTTTTTGTTTTTTTGGGTTTTTTGAATGTTTGAATTTCTCAGGGAAGAGGAATTAACACCTAAAAAAATGGCAATAATTGCTGTAATTGTAGTGCTTTTTGTTGCAGCAGTTGCCTGGCTTTTTTATTTCAATCCATCCCTGCTTAATGAACTTGTTGTATCGTATGGTGTTTTTGGGCTTTTCATTGGAGCGATTGCAGCCAATGCAACCATTTTGCTTCCAATGCCCATTGATTTGCTTGTTTTTTTGCTTGGAGACAGGCAGTTTTTTGGACTTGGATTGGTTGATCCATTTATTTTGGGCATAATCGTCGGCATTGGCTCGGCAATTGGTGAAATGAGTGGTTATATTCTTGGATTGCTTGGAATCAAAAACATTGAAAGAATGGGAAAAGGCGAAATTGAAAGAGTGCAATGGTTAAAGAGGAAAATCAAGAGATATGGAATGGTTCTTGTGGCTCTTGCAGCACTGACACCTTTCCCGTTTGACTTGGTTGGAATTGCTGCCGGATTAATAAAATTCAATCCAAAAAAATTTTTCACTGCCTGTGCTATTGGAAAGGGAATTCGTTATATTGTAATAGCTTATGCTGGCAGTGTTTCAATGTCTTTTGTGCGTGCCTTTTTCGGTTTTTGATTTTTTGCGTAACCGCGTCAACCGATTAATGTGAGCCATAAAACAATCCATGTAATAATCATGAAAGCGGATTGCAATGGAAGCGCTGGTAGTGCGATTTTTTTCTTTGCACAATAGTCAAGTGTTAAAAGCAGTCCAGCGAGAGATGCTATCAAAAGCAGAATGCTTGGAATAAAGAAAACCGGAAAAGCCATTTTGCTTTGGGAGTATTTTAAAGCAGCTGTTGCAAAAACCAATGGAATCACCATGTCGCCAGTTCCCAACTGGAATGCGTGTTTTTTTGTTGGCATTGTAAAAGTGAATGCAAGGTTTTGGGTTGTTATTGCTTCAGCCATTTTAACCATGTGTTTTGTTCCAAACACTGCAATGAGGTCATAGGTTGAAAGCATTGCAATGAACACAATTACTGGCAGAACACCCAATCCAATGCCAAGCACTGATCCAACTCCTGCTACAGCGAGAATGCTTGTTGCGTTTTTCAGCCAAATGTTTTTTTTCAATGCAAGCCTGCTTGCAATTAATAGTACTGAGAACATAAAAGTGGTTTTTCCAAGTATTGGGCTCAAAACAATCATTGAAGTGCCAAAGATTGCACCGATTTCAAAGAGCCGCAGGAATACGCCGAAAACCTTTTTCTTGAAAAAAGTGATTAATACAAGCACTATGAGTGTTACAACGAAAATGTAAACCACTAAGCCAATTGCGTTCATTGGGTCGTTTGGGTTTTCAGTGAAAAGTGTTACTTGTGCTTGAGAGCTTATGAGGTTTGAGGCAACATATAATCCGAGCAGTTGTGTTATTGTGAAAAGGGCTATTAATTGCAGTAACAAATTCCTGTCCATTGAATAATTGAAGCAGGCATACATTTTAATCCTTTTCCGGCAATTTTTTCCTTGAATGAGTAACACTAAGCCAAAACAAAAAAAGCCAAGGCTCAAGCCATCCAAGAGAATGAAAAAGCGTTATGTTTTGTTTTTTGTTGACAGGAGGGTTAAAAAAGCATACTTTGAAAGGGCTTTTTTAAGGCATGTTTTTTCCCTTTATGGAGCGCGTGCCTTTAAGGAAATTGCTCCAAAAGTAATTGAGTTGCATTCCAGTGGGTTGGGGATTCTGCGTTGTTCCCGGCAGGGCTTGGAGCGCATTGAACGCGCATTTGGCAGCTTTGAAGGAATAGAACAAAATGTTAGGGCAAAGATTTTGGTGGAGAGCGGAACCATTAAATCTTTGAGGAAAAGGATGCAAGCAAAGCATTTAAATGGTTTCGCATTATAATTTTTTGATTTGAGTAATGGCTATTTTAGTGTAATTTTTGAGAGGTGAATTTGTTGATTCCCGGCGCAGGCCAAAGAAGTGCAGCATATGATAGGGTTACTACAATGTTTTCCCCAAAGGGGCGACTCTATCAAGTGGAATATGCTTCCAGAATAGTGGAACAGGGAACTCTTGGCGTTGGATTAATTTATAAAAACGGAGTGCTTTTCGCTGCCAACAAGAATATTCCAAGCAAGCTTGTACTACCGCAGTCAATTGAAAAACTCTTTAAAATAGATGACCACATTGGAGCGATTAGTTCTGGATTGGTTGGGGATGCAAGAAGGCTTGTTAGAATTGCAAGGGAGAAATCCCAAGAGAATGCAATGTATTATGAAGAAAAAATTGAAGTGGAAACACTTGTAAAAGAGCTTGCTGGAATAAAACAGTTGTTTACGCAATATGCTGGCATGAGGCCTTTTGGCGTGAGCCTTATTATTGGGGGAATTGACTTTAAGGGAAAGCATTTGTTTGAAACAGAGCCAAGTGGTGCTCTGGCAGAATACAGGGCAATTGCTATTGGAAAGGGAAAAAAGCACGCAATGGAGTTATTGGAGAAAAAATTCAATGAAAGAATGTCTTTTGAGGATGCAGCCAAACTGGCATATAATGCCATAAAGGTTTCCCTTGACAAAAAAGAGCCCTTTTCTATTAATAGCCTTGACTTTGCATTCATTGAGGAAGGAAAAGAGTTTCAGAGAATTCCCCCAAAAAAGCTTAAATCTGTTTTAGGGAAATAAAGGAATGAATGGAAAGCGCTTTAAGCGCAGGTGCTAAAATGGTAAAATTAGAGGAAGCAATTACTGCAAAATATGCTTATGGTGGAGAAAGGTTTGAAGTGCTTGTTGACCCGGATCTTGCCCTGGAGTTAAAGAAGGGTAAAAACGTTGACTTTAATGAATTAATGGCTGCTGATGCGGTTTTCAAGGATGCAAGCAAAGGCGAAGAACAGTCCCCTGAAGCAATAAACAAGGTTTTTGGAACTACTGACATCAATGAAGTGGCAAAACAAATCATTCTGAAGGGAACAGTCCAGCTTACCACTGAACAAAGAAGGGAAATGCGTGAGAAAAGAAAAAGGGAAATAATTCAAATAATTGTAACAAATGCAATTAATCCGCAAACCAATTCTCCGCATCCAGTGCAGCGCATTGAAAATGCAATCAATGAAATAAACCCCGAAATTGACCCCTTCAAGCCAGCGCAAGATCACTTGCCGGCTATAATGAAGGAATTGAAGAAAAGGATTCCAATTTCATTGGAGAAACTTGAAATTGCTATAAAAATTCCAGCGCAGTTCAGTGGAAAAGCTCAACCCCAGCTTTACCATTTCAAGGTGAAAAAAGAGGAATGGCAAAGCGATGGCTCGCTTATTGCAGTTGTTGAAATTCCCGCTGGGTTAAAGAATGAGTTGTTAAACAAAGTCAACAGCATAACGCATGGAAATTGCGAGGTAAAGGTGTTGAATGAAGAAGGTTCAATGTGAACTTTCAAGGAAGGTGAATTAATGGAGAGAAGAGTTGTGGTTCCCGGTGAGGTTGTTACCACTGAAAGAAAAAAAATAGGAAGGCATGTTTTTGTTGAAGGTGGAAAGATTTACGCTGACTGTCTTGGGTTGGCTGATGTCAATGGAGAGTACGCGAATGTTATTCCCTTGCAGGGGAAATACATGCCTCGTGCTGGAGACCTCATTGTGGGAATAATTGTTTCAGAGGAATACTCCGGTTATGTAGTGGATATTAATTCTTTTTATTTTTCCTTTCTTTCAAAGGAAAAACTAAGAAAACCGCTTAAAAAGGGCGATATTGTTTCAGCAAAAATAAGCTATGTTGATGAAATAAATCAAGCTGAATTGGAAAACGTGAGGGTTTTTTATGGCGGTGAAATAGTTACAATTTCCCCTGTAAAAATTCCCCGTGTTATCGGCAAGAATGGAAGCATGTTGAATGTTTTAAAGCAGGGAACTGGTTCGGCTTTAATGGCTGGAAGAAATGGAAGGGTTTGGATTAAAGGCGGAAACATTCCCCTGCTGAAAAAAGCATTGAGAAAAATAGAGGAAGAAGCTCACACAAGCAATTTAACCAATAACATTGAGCAATTCCTAAAAGAAGAAAATGCAAAGAGAGAGAATTCAACTCAAAATGTTAATAGTGGAGGAATTTAAATGGATGAAACAGTGTATGTAAACGAAAAAGGAGAAAGGCTTGACGGCAGAAAAGTCGATGAATTAAGGCCAATAAAAATAGTTCCTTCTGTTTTAAGCAGGGCTGAGGGCTCTTGTTACATTGAATGGGGCCAAAACAAGGCAATAGCTGGCGTGTATGGACCGCGTGAAGCTTTACCGCAACACATTCAAGATCCAACAAAAGCATTGGTTAATTTCACTTACCGAATGGCAACTTTTTCTGTTTCTGACAGGAAAAGCCCTCGTCCGGGAAGACGCGATATTGAAATCTCCAAGGTTTGCGGTGAAGCGCTTGCAAATGCAATTTTTTTAGAGAGATTTCCAAACACAACAATTGATGTGTATGTGCAAATATTTGACAGCAATGCAGGCACTCGCATTACTGCCCTGACAGCTGCAAGCGTTGCATTGGCTGATGCGGGCATTCCAATGCGTGACTTGGTTGCAGGTGTTTCGGTTGGAAAAGCTGGTGGTCATATAATCCTTGACTTAAACAAGGAGGAAGAAGACGCACCTGATGCGGTTGACATGCCGATTGCAATTTTGCCAAGAACAAAAGACATTGTTTTACTGCAAATGGATGGCTTGCTTAAAAAAGAGGAATGGCTTAAAGCATTTGAGTTGGCTGTCAAGGGTTGCAATCAAGTGTACCAGAAACAGGTTGAAGCATTAAAGGCAAAATACGGAATGCCAGCAATTGAACATGAAACACAAAAAGAAGAAAAAGCGGTTCCGCAAAAACCAATACCGCAGCCAAAAAAGCCAGTTGAAGTGAAACCCGCTGAAGGAGAAGAGGAAAAAAAGGAAAGAGTTGAAGAAATAAAAAGGGAAATGGAGCAACAGATTAAAGAAATTTCAGAAAAAAAGAAGCCAAAAATCGAAGAATTAAAGTTCAATTCAGGGGGCGATAACCAATGAAAAAGGATGACATTATCTGGGAAATAAACGCTGACAAAATAAAGGAGCAAATAAAGGAAGGGAAAAGAGTTGATGGAAGAAAAATGGACGAATACCGAGAAATTAAAATATTGAAGGATTTCAGCAAGAATGCTCATGGCTCGGCAATTGCAAGAATTGGTGAAACAGAGGTAATTGCTGGAATTAAAATGGATCTCGCAGAGCCATACCCTGATACGCCTGATGAGGGAACAATCTCTGTTGGAGCGGAATTAATGCCAATGGCTTCTCCAATTTTTGAAGCTGGTCCGCCAAGAGAAGATGCCATTGAATTGGCAAGGGTTGTTGACCGCGGAATAAGGGAATCAAAAGCCCTTGACTTCAAGCAGTTGTGCATTACTCCGGGCGAAAAAGTGTGGATTGTTTTCATTGATTTGTATGTAGCAAACCATACTGGAAACCTTTTTGATACAAGCGCAATGGCTGCAATGTCCGCTCTCCTTAACACAAGGATTCCAAAAATTGAAGATGACAAAATAGTAAAAGGTGAATTCACCGGAAACCTTGTTCTTTCAAGAAAACCTATTCTGTCAACGTTTGCCAAAATAAATGGAAAAGTAGTCCTTGATCCAATAATTGCAGAAGAAAAAGCAATGGATGCACGGTTTTCTGTTGCCACTACAGAGGATGGCTTTTTGAGTGCCTTCCAGAAAGGTGGGCAGGGGCATTTCACGGAACAGGAAATAACCCAGTGCATTGACATTGCTTTTGCAAAAGGAAAGGAGTTAAGAGAAAAACTCAGATGAGGAGAGTGATTTCATGGGTGACACAAAAAAAGTAAAACACGCTGGCAGGTTTGGTGCAAGATACGGTAGAGGGGTGAGAAGCAGAATAATAAAAATTGAAGCAAAGCAAAGGCAATTGCACGAGTGCCCAAAATGCGGCTTCAAACGAGTTAAAAGAATTTCAACCGGAATTTATCAGTGCAAAAAATGCGGTTTTAAGTTTGCAGGCGGGGCTTTTACACCTGAAACAATGAGTGGGAAAATAGTGAAAAAAATGACAAAACAGCGTTCTTTCCTGCCTTTGGCAAGGGAACTCATTGAAATAAAAGAAGAAAAACAAAAAGGATTAATGGAGAAAAAGGAAGAACTGAAAGAAAAACAGGAAACCGAACAAGGCAAAGAAGAAAAGCAGGTGAAGTAAAATGTATAAATGCGTAAAATGTGGAAAAGAATTCGACGAGCTCCCTAAAGGGCTTGTGAGGTGTCCGAGTTGCGCTTACCGTGTGCTAATAAAACTCCGTTCACCGGTAACAAAAAAGGTAAAGGCGAGATAGTGCAAGAGCAATTTTCTTTCAATTTAGGGCTTTCGCTTTCTTTTCCGAGCAAGGAAACTGCTTCAATTGTTTTAAGGGCAGTGGAACCGGAAATAAAAGCAAGAAAGCATTCAAGGTCAAACACAGTTGTTTCCTTGAATGGGAAAAAAATTTTTTTGAGGATTTCAGCAGTTGACCCTGTCGCAATGCGGGCCTCATTTAATTCAGCAATGAAAGCAATTGTTTTTTCCCACAAACTATTAAAAAATTTTCAGTAAAAAATAGAGCATAGGAGGTAAAAAAAATGGCTGAAGGAACACAGCAATTAATAGCGCAATTCAGGATTGGAAGACAGCAATTGTTGAACATAGGTAATCAAAAACAGCAATTGCTTGCTCAAAGCAACACCCTTGGAGCGGCTATTGATGAATTGAAGGAAACAAAGCAAAAAAAGGTCTTTAAGGCAGTTGGAAACATTTTGATTGAAAAAGATGTTGGAAAAGTGAAAAAGGAACTGCAGGAAGCAAAGGAATCAATTGACCTTAGGATTAAAACCCTTCAAAAACAAGAGGATTCTCTCATCAACAAGCTTAACAAAATAAAAGCAAAATTGGAGGAAAATGCTCCAGTTGAAGAAAAACCAAAGAAGAAAAAGAAAAAGTAATGTTGAGTGCAATGCCTTTTCCCAGTCTTCTTGAATCCCTTAAGGGAAAGGAAGTGTTGCTTTTAACGCATCGCGGTGCAGATGTTGATGCAGTGAGTGCTAGCGGCATGCTTTATTTTGCTTTGCGGAATTCAAATGCGTGCATTGGAGTGCCAGAGCACATTAACCAGTCCGCGGAAAAGCTTGCATCCGAATTGTCAATTCCTTTTGAATTGAACCCAGAGCCAAAGGAGTTCAATTCTGTTATAGTGCTTGACTTGAATTCCTGGAAAATGCTTGGTTCTACAGCGGAAAAACTTAAATCCTTTTCAGGAGAAATTTTTCTCATTGATCATCATTCTCCGTCAGATGACTGCATTGCTTCAAAAGAAAACACTCTAATTGAAGAAAAAGCTGCTTCAACCACTGAAATTCTTTTCAAGTTATTCAAAGAACAGGGAATTCCGATTTCAAAAGAAATGGCAATTCTTGCAGCAGCTGGCATAATAACAGATTCAGCTCATTTTTCTTATGCAAGCAGGGACACATTCATTATAATGGCTGAAGCCTTGGAGATTGCAGGGATTTCCTACAACAAAATAGTTGGTCTTTTTTTTGTTGAAAGGGATTTGAGTGAAACAATTGCCCGATTGAAGGCAGCAAAGCGTTGCAGGATTTTTAGAATTGGAAGCTTTGTTATTGCAACAAGCGATATTGGAGCCTTTGAGGCACAAGCTGCTTCTTCTTTTCTAAGACTTGGAGCAGATGTTGCCTTTGTGGGCGCAGCGGAAGCTGGTGAGGTAATGGTTTCAGGCCGGGCTTCTCAGCGTGTTTTGGAATTCGGATTGGACTTGGTTGAGGACGTGTTTGAGCCTTTGTCGGCGCGTTTTTGCGGTGAAGGCGGTGGCCACACTGCTGCAGCAGCATTCAATGGAAAAGCGGATTCATTGGATGAAGTGCTCCAAGAATGTGTTTCTCTTGTGGCAGAAAAAATAAGGAAAAAAAGTAATGAAAAGGTTCAATTAAGGGAATACAGGTAATGCTTTTTTTTATTTTTTAGCCTTGTTTATTTTATTGATTATTTTGAGTAATTCTTTGATGTCTTTTAGTTCAAAGTCTGCTTTGATTCTTTTTTTTGGTTTTTGGATTTGGCCATATTTTGCCAGAGCGGTTTTCATTCCGGTTTTTTTTGCTCCCAGAATATCTCTTTCCGGGTTATCTCCAACGAATAGTATTTCCTCTGGTTTTATTTTTAGTCTTTCAAGTGCTTTTTTGAACGGCATTGCGTTCGGCTTTCTTTTTCCGTGTTTTTCCAATCCAATTACAAAGTCAAAAAAATCAGTCATTCCAAGTTCTGCCAGTCGAAGCCATGCCTGTTTGATTGGTGCATCTGACACAATGCCAAGCGTTAGCCCTTTTTGTTTTAGTTTTAGGAGAGTGCTTCTGGCATGGGGGTATGGCACTAAATAACCGTATTTTATTCTCCTGTAAGCTGCTACACCGCTGGCAAGGATTTTGTAATCGATTTTTCCTTGGATTTTTTTAATGAATTTGTCAAAAATTTTCTGGTTTTCCCAGCCGTATTTTTCATAGAAGTGAAAGAGTTTTTCTATTCCTTTTTCTTCATTTATTTTAAGACCTGCATCAATCATTGCCCTTATGGCTTCCTCTGAACAGGTCCTCTTCATTCTGTAAAAGTCAATGAGTGTATTGTCCAAATCAAACAATACTGCACGAATCATGAAATAATTAAGAGTGCAAATAATTAATAAGATTAAATGTGCTAATTGTTTTGGTTTAAATGAATTGTCCTGTTTGCGGTGCGGAAATGCACAGGGTTGGCTTGGCCAAGCCAGTTCAAGGAGGAATACTTGAGGAATGGGCTTGCCCTGCGTGTGGTTTTCGGACCCAGCAAAAAAGGCCTGTTACTCCGCAGAGGAGAATCGGGCGTTGAATTCAGTGAATCATTGCAGGTTTTTAAGTTTTATAAAACAGTTTTCGCAAATAAATTTTTCATTGAATTCAATTCCTGTTTCGTTTGCTTTTCCACAGAGAATGCACCGTCTGCCTTTTTCTATTTGTTTGCTTTTAGCCCAATCGTACAATAAATCCCATGAGACCCATTTGGGCAAAACCATTTCTTTGAGCACTGTTTTGTCGTTTTGTTGAATTCTTTCAATTTGGCTTTTCATTATTGTTTTGTCCAGTGATTTCATCCATTTTACTTTTTCCAAGTCGCCTTTTCTCATTAAATCCAGCATTTTTTCTTCAAACAAGCTCATTTCAAAAACCTCACTTCAAATAAACAATCATTTTTCCGTTTTTAATTTTTTTTCTTTGAGAGTATTTTTGGAGATAATGCACAGTGCTTTTTGGAATGCCGGTTGTTTCCTCTATTTCCCTCAGTGGGCGGTAGTCTGCGCGCATTTCAATTACTTGCCTCATTTTTTTAAGGGGTATGCCAATTGCTCTGCCTCTTTCACTATTGATTCTAATTTCAATTCCTTTTGCTTTCAGGAACTGCATTGTTTTTTTTGAAAGTCTTTTTTTGCATGATTCACTCATTGAAATTTTTCTCAAAGAGCAATTGTTTGCTATTTTTTTCAATGATTCCAATTTAATTGGCCTTACAAGATGAATTTCGCTTGTTTCAGGTGGAATTCTGTTTATTGAAGTGTTGTTGTTTACGGAGTATTTCATTTTATTGTTTCACCTTTCATGAATGAATTTATTATTGAAAGTGTTTCAGTGAAAACAATGCTGTTTATTTCATTGATTTTGTCATTGAATTTTTTTACTATTGAAACCCATTTTTTCAATTCAATTTCTTTCACTTTTTCCAATCCTTCTATTTCTTTTTCTTTTTTAACAAGGCCGAGTTTTATAATGGTGTTGGTATCTGGAATTTGGGGATTGAATTCGTTGATTTCCTTTAAGCATTCTTTTACTTTTTCTTCCGTTGCATAATTGCATGGTTCAAGTTTTGCGCCCAGAATAGACAGCAATGTTTTAGTGAATTCATGGGCGTCTTTTATTTCTTTTTCTTGTTTTAAGAATTCCTTGTATGCTTTGAGTAATTCATTGAATCCTTTTTCTTTTACGTATGTTCTCACAAAGAGTTCGCCAAAGGAATAACCGAATTCCCTGTTTTTGTCCTGTGCAGGATTCCATTCCTCAATAAATGTTTCTTTTTTAGCATAATAATCCATTAATTGCTGGAGAGTGTTTGCAGGGTACATTTTTATTACATAGTTTCCCTCTCTGTATTCATTGATGCCATTAAACAAATTACTTAAATGCATTCCAAGTTTTTTTCTTGCAAGGAATTCAATGAATTTTGCCATTCCTTCATCAAACCATGATGCTTTTGATTCATTCCAGGACATTGCCTGTGCATTAAAGCCATGCATTGTTTCGTGGAGTATTACTGGTGCAGCGTTTTCTTCAAAAACGCTTGCCCTGACAAT
>JAFCFP010000059.1 GCA_017608575.1 Candidatus Iainarchaeum sp.
AATTTAAAACACCAAAAACAGCTCCATTTGTTGCACCGCAGCAGTTCCAACAACAACCACGCCAACCCCAGCAACAACAGCAACCGCAACAACCACAGCCAAAAAGAAAATTATTCTTTAAGTCACTGCTTCAAAGAAAACCAGCTGAACAGCCGCCAAAACCTGTTGTGCCAGAATATTCCCCTCCACAAGAGAAACCCCTACAAAAGCCATTTCAACAGCCTTTGACACGACAGCCTGTTGAACAACCATTTCAGCAGTCATTGCAGCAAGGAGAACCAGTGTCTTCACAACCATTTCAACAGCCTTTGCAGCAGGAGCAACCATTCCAGCAGGAGCAGCTTCAACCAGTGCAGGAATTGAAGCAACAAGAACAGGAAACCTTTGGGCAAAGGCTTTCTAAGGCTGAATTGCAAGAAAAAGCACCAAAAAGGGAAGAATTCAAGCAAGAAGAAGAACTAAGAAAAGCGCTTGAGGAAAGACTTCACTTGTTGGGAGAACAATCAGTCAAGCCTGCTTCAATGCAACAAACGCCACTTCGCTCAGACAAAACGCTTTCAATTGAACAACAACCATTCCAACAAGCTCAATCCATGAAACAATCCCCTCAGCAAGTGCCTTTAACAGAACCAGTAATGCAAAGCCAGCCATTGCAAGAGCAGCCTGGTGAAAAGTCAGAATTCCAGCCAACGCAGCCATTTCAACAGCCTTTGACACGAGAGCCTGTTGAACAACCATTTCAACAGCCTTTGCAGCAGGAGCAAACATTCCAGCAGGAGCAGCTTCAACCAGTGCAGGAATTGAAGCAACAAGAACAAGGAGCCTTTAAAGAGCCTGTTGAGGAAAAACCCCAAGCAACAGAGCCGTTTAAGGAAAGCGTTTTTGAAAGCCCACTGCAGTCAGCTCAAGAGCCTGGTGAGAAAGAAATAGAGGAATCAGTTGCTGAACTTGAAAAGGATGACGAACTTGAATTTCAGTCGCCATTGCCGCAAGAAAAAGAGCTTTCTGTTGAAAGAAAGCCTGAGGAAAGTGTAAGCGATGGAAAAGAGCTTGTTGCTGGAGAGGGGCTTGAAAGCACGCCAACTGAAGAGCAATTCTCTGATGGTTTGTTGAAATCGTTTGGTGAAACCATTAAAGAAAAAACAGGTGAAGAGTCAGCTGCTGCAAGCAATGCTGTTCCAGAGAAAAAACCTTTGCCTGAAAAGCCACTTGTGGAATCCGAAGAGGAAACATATTGGGATTCAACTGGATTGCCTGAAGTAGCCAAAAGCGAAACAGAAAAGCTGGTTGAAGAGGGAAGCAAAGAGAAACAACAAGTCGGAATTGGGAATAAAGAAAAAAAACAAAGTGAAAGTGAAGAGAAACCAGTTGAAGAAGAAATCAATGAAGAACCCAGTGAGTTGGAAGGCGGGGAAAAAACAGCTGAAGCGGAACAATTGAGTGAAAGCAATGCATTGGATTCTCATTGGGGGGAAGGCCAGTCATTTGAAGACTCAAAAGAAAGCTATTGGGAGAAACCAGCCAAAAAAAGTTTTGAAGGCAAAGCAGTCACTGAAAGCAAGCTTCAAATTCAAGCAGAAAGCGTGCCTTTTGAGGAGCAGATTGCTTTAAAAGAACGAAAACCAGTCCTTAGTGCTTCAATTCCAAAAACAACTAAAACAGGAAAGCCTTTAGCACAACAGCAGCCTTCAAGTGAGGAGAAACTTTTCAATGCATCCATTGAATTGCTGAAAGAATTGCAGGTGGAGAATGGTGCTTGTCTTGTAACAAATATTGGCGAAAGACCATTGCTTGTTTATCCAAGGGACCATGCTTTTGCTACTCTTGCCTTTGTTTCAGCGGGTTTGAGGGAGCAAGCAAGAAAGGCGTTGGAGTTTGCTTTTAGGGTTCAAAGAAAGGATGGTTCTTTCCCGCAAAGATGGTATGTTGAGGGAAGCGATGCCGGCTATAAACCGACAAGAGTTGATTCAATTGCATTGATTCTTTTTTCTTTTGCTGAGTATGTTAAAAAGTTTTCTGATGTTTCATTTGCCCAAGAGCACTGGGAGAACATTGAGAGAGCAATTGAATTCATTGATTTGAGGATTTCCGCTGAAAAAAGCCTTGTGTTTTCCCATGCTTCAATTCACGAGTTTCCGCCAATTGAGGAAGGCTATGAAATTTGGACCAATGCGGCTTGTTTCGCTGCTTTTAGGGAAACAGCAAAGGTTGCGGAAATGCTGAAAGTGAGAAGCCCTGTATTGGAAAAAAGAAATGTTTTAAGAGATGGCATTCTTTCACATTTGTGGAATTCAAGATTAAATTCTTTTATTAAATGCATTAAAGTGAGAGAGTCTTCTTCGGTTGTTTTGGCGCCTGATGCTTCTATTCTTGCAATTCCTTTTTTTGGTGTTTTGAACAGTGAAAACGAGCGTGTTAAGGCAACCCTTGCAGTGGTTGAATCCGCTTTAAGGCATGAAAAAATTGAAGGCATTGTTCCTGCTACAAAGGGCTTTTTGCCAGGCAAGCCTTTTGGGGTAAGCCCTTTCTTTTCCCTTGTTTTTGCCTTTTCATTGATTAAGGCTGGTGAAACAGAAAAGGCAAAGCGTTTGATTTCGTCTGTTGCTGGGAATGCTTTTGAGGAAAAACTGCCAGAATTGATTTGTTTAAGGGAAGACTTTGAACAATTTGTTTCTGATTTAAAGGATGCTGGATTGCTTTCAAAGTCAAGAGAGGCAATGATTAAATTCACCAAAAGCCATCCGTTGTTTTTCAAGGGCTTTGCGCGTGTCACTGAGCCATTTTCAATGAGCCATGCAATGTTTGTTATTGCCTGGAATGAGTTAAAAAACGCAAAGTGAAAGCATTTAAAAGGCTTTGGTGGGCATATTTGGTTATTGAATAGCCTGTTTTTTGCTCCCTTTAATGGTTGAGCAAAGGCTTTGAAAGAAAGCTTTAAAGGAGTTTTTTAAAGGTGTTAGAATGAAATTGTTTGAGGTTCCAGCAACTGAGCTCATTGACAAGGTTGCAATTGACTTGGAGAAAAAATTCAAGATTGAAAAGCCAGCTTTTACTGCTTTTGTTAAAACTGGCTCTAATAGGGAAAGAGCGCCACAGAATGAAAACTGGTATTATGTGAGGATGGCTTCAATTCTTTACAGGATTGCAAAGGAAGGCAATCTTGGTGTTGGGTCATTGCGCACTTATTATGGTGGCAGAAAGAACCGTGGCGTTAAACCGCATAGGTTCAGAAAAGCGAGCGGTAAAATAATTCGCACTGCCTTGCAGGCCCTTGAAGGGGTTGAACTTGTTAAAAAGGAAAAAAAGGGCCGCGTTATTACGCCTAAAGGGCTCAAGTACTTAAACCAGAAAGCAAGTGAGTTGTTGCAAAACCAAAAACCCAAGACAGAAAAGGAAAAAACAGTTGAGTGCGGCATTAAAGAAAAACCCTCCAGTGAATCAAATGAAGCCGAAAAGCATAAAGCAAAGCCAGCCAAAGGACACGTTACTGGAAAAAATTCAAAAAAGGTGAATTGAGGGATTTAGTTGACTGAATTGGATGAATTGCGTGCTCAGAAGGAAGCAGCCTTGAAGCAGAAAATCATTGAACAACAACAAGCGGAAGCACAAAGACAGGAAGCAGAGGCAAGGGTTGAATTAGTGTTGAGAAAGATTCTTTCACCGGAAGCAAAAGCGCGTTTGAAAAACATAAAACTTGTAAACCAGGAACTCTACTGGAATGCCGTGCAGCAATTGTTTTTTCTTGTAAAAAAAGGCGCTGTTTCTGGGAAGATCTCCGATGAGCAAGTTAAAGAAATGCTTAAACTTTTATCACAGAAGAGAGAGGTAAAAATTAAAAGAAGGTAATGGTTATGGGTTCAAAAAAGGAAAAAGAGTTAAAGGATTTTCTCATAAGCGAGAGAAAAAAATGTGGTTCCGGCTGGACTAATGCTCCTGTTTGGGCAATGCAGAAGTCCAATGAAAGGATTTGGAACCCAAAGCAGAAAAGGCATTGGTCTAGAACTNAGAATTCAGAAAGAGAAAGAAAAAAGAGGGAAAGTGATAAAAATGGCTGAAGAAAAACCATTCACAATTTCGTTCACTGAGCTTTTCAAAAAACCAAAGCAAAAGCGTGCTGCAAGCGCAATATGGAGGATTAAGGATTTTGCTTCTAAAAGGTTTCATTTTTCCAAGGAAAGCGTGTTTCTTTCCAAAGCGCTTAATTCGGCTGTTTGGGCTGATAGCAGGGAAAAAATTCCAAGAAAACTGAAATTGAAAGCAGTCCAGGAAAACAATTCGCTGAGGATTTATTTAATGCAGGAAAAAATTGAAGTGAAGAAAGAAAAGAAGCCAGTGAAAAAGGAAGAGCCAAAGAAATCAGAAGAAGAGGAAAAAAAGCAGGCTGAATTGGAGCGCAAGAAAAAGGAAAAAAAGGAAATGGAGCGCGCTGCTGAAAAAGCAGCAATTAAAAGAAAGGTTTCATAAGTGTTTCCATGAGAATTGACAAGTGCACTGTTAGGGCAAGTCCTTTTGTGGGAATTTTTTCCATTGTAACGGACAAAATCGCTCTAATGCCACAGGCAATGGATAAAAAGGAAACAAAAGGGCTTTCTGACTTGCTCGGTGTTGAAGTGGTTCACTTGAGCTTGGCGGGTTCTTCCTTGCTTGGAGTGCTTGGACGGGGAATTAGAAAAAGGTTTGTTTTTTCTGATTTGCTTTCCGATGAAGATATGGATTGCTTGAGGGAAAAAGGCATTTTGGCTGAAAGGATTAAGGGCGTAACAGCTTTGGGTAACTTGCTTGCAGTGAACAAAAACGGCGGGCTCTGCAGCAGGATTCTTTCGCAACAGCAAATAAAAAGCATTTCTTCTTTTCTGGGAATTGAAGTGCATCCAACCACTATTGCCGGAACAGATATTGTTGGCTCATCGGTTGTTGCTACAAGCAATGGTTTTATTGTTCACCCACTGGTTAGCAGTGATGAAATGGCTCTTGCGATTGAGGCGTTTGGCGTTGTAGGAATTCCAACAACTGCAAATTATGGGGACAGGTTTGTTGCAAACAGTGTTGCAGCCAACTCATTTGGCGTAATGGTTGGCAATAGAACTACAACGCATGAAATTATTAGAATCGATGAAGCGTTCTCTTGAATAATTGTTTTGGGTGGTGTGAATGAGGTTTGAGATTAAAGGAGAATTTATAAGAAAGGGGCAGGTTGAAAAGTTCACAAAAATAGTTGAAGCTTCAAGCAAGGAGAGGGCAGTGGATAAAGCCTTAAGCCTTCTTGGCGCAGAGCACAAGGCAAAAAGGCGGTTTATTAAACTGGATTCAATAAATGAATTAAAAGAATAATTGGTGTTAATTTTTAAGAGGTGTAAATATGGCTAAGGAAGTAAAGGTAACGCCTGAACAATTAATTGCAGTTTACCAGAACCAACGGGCATTGCTTGATTCAATAAGGCAGCAAACTCAAACAATGCAGGCTTACTTACAGGAAGTGGTAATGGCGTCGGATGCATTGAAAGAAATATCCGAGTCAAGTGAAAAAAACAGGGTTCTTTTTTCTGTTGGCGCTGGAATGTTCATTGATGTGCAGCTTTTGGATAACAATAATGTTAAGAGCGATATTGGTGGCGGAGCATTCAAGGAAGTCAGCATTAAAAAGGCAATGAATATGCTTGATGACAGAGCTGAAGAAATAAAGAAGGCCCTTAAGAAGCTTTCATTGCAGGAAAAAAAGGCAATTGCTTCATTGAAACAGATCGAGGAAGCTTTGGCGAAATTCCAGCAGTCATTGCAGCAAGAAAGCGTAAATAAAGGAGTCTCTTGAGTGAATTGAATGTTCAATCTTTTAAAAGGCAAGCTTAAATCGTTCACTGAGAAACTCAGGGGAAAAGCAGAAGAAAAGGCTGTTTTATCCAGAAAGATACAGGTTGAAGAAGCGGAAAAGCCGGCTGAAAGCAATGGGGATTTAAAGGAAGTACTTATTCTGCCTGGACAGCAAACAGATGCGCTTTTGCAGAAAAAACCAAAACCCCAAGCGCCTGAAGAATTAACTGTTGTTGCAGAAAAACCAGAACAACCAAAAAAAGCCATTGAGCCAAAGGCCCAACAGCTTGAAGAAAAAAGAGAGCTCGTTGCAAGAGTCAGAAAAAGAGAAAAATTCAAGGGGCTATTGCGGGGCTTTGTTGAATTAAAAGAAGCGGATGTTTTGGAGTTGCTTTCAGAATTAGAGCTTTCACTCCTTGAAGCGGATGTTTCACAGAAAACTGCAGAGGAGTTTGTTCAAAGAATAAAACAAGAGCTTTTGTCGAAAAAAATTCCCAAAACTGTTGATTTGCAGGAATTTTTAAGGGGCGAAATTAAAAAGATTCTCTTTGAGCTCACTCAAACTGAGAAGATTGATTTTCTTTCGCTGGTTAAGGATTCAAAAAAGCCATTCAAGGTTTTGTTTTTGGGGCCCAATGGTGCTGGTAAAACCACAACGATTGCAAAACTCACTAAACTGCTTAAGGATAATGGCTTTTCTTCAATTTGGGCTGCTTCTGACACTTTTAGGGCTGCATCCATTGAACAGCTTGAAGAGCATGCTAAGCGGTTGAATGTGCGTGTAATAAAACACAAGTATGGTTCTGATCCGGCTGCTGTTGCGTTTGATGCAGTAAGGGCAGCTGAGAATTCCAATATTGATGTTGTAATGATTGACACTGCTGGAAGGCAGGAAACAAACAGGAATTTGATTGAAGAATTGAAAAAAATTGAACGAGTCATAAAGCCTGACTTGAAATTGTTTGTTGGCGAGGCTTTTGCTGGTAGGAATTTGGTTAAACAAGCACGCGAGTTTGATTCAGCCTTAAGCGTTGATGCGTTCATTCTTACAAAGATTGACACTGATCCAAAGGGTGGCACAACCCTGTCAATATTGTATGAATTAAAAAAACCGATTTTGTTCCTTGGAATTGGTCAGAATTATTCTGACATTGTGCCTTTTTCGCAGGAGTTTATAATTGAGAGAATTGTTTGATTAGCGAGTTTTCTTTATGGGGAACGCGTATTCTCTTGCTTTGCCTGTTTTTGGGTCAATTGCTTCGATTAAGTGGAAATGCCCCATATTGGCTTCTTTTTTCACTTTTCCTTTTTTTTTCAAAAACCCAGGTTAGTTTTCCTCTTTTTGTTTTTCTGTAACCAATCTTTTTTAAAATCCTGCCAAAGAGTTCTTCTCTGAATCCAGCTGTTGAAAAGATGTTTTTTCCTTTTTGCTGGCTTCTTATATGCCTGTCCGCTCTTGAGGCAACCTTTGCAGCAAGCCCTGTTCCGCGTAATTGTTTTGGCAAATACATGTGCCCTATGTCACTAAGGCTCCAAAAGAATGCCTCGCTTTGCGTGTCACCTACTGCTGTTTCATGCCCATTTTTTAATTCGTAGAGCTTTATTTCTTCATCGTAATAAGGTGTTCTTTCCAAGAACCTTGCAGTAATAATTCTTCCATCAAATGTTTTGTAAACGCCCTGAAGTGACATTCCTTGAAACCACAATGGAACGCTTATGGTTTTTTTTCCGTCAAGCAATAAGAGGGTTTTTCCCCTGATTTTTGTTTTTGACATTGTAAGCAATTGCACTAATGGCTTTTTTGCAGAGTGCTTTCTTGCATAATGCCTTGAAACCCTTCTTTTTTCCCACTTGGTCATTTTTTTTGGGTTTTTTACTCCAAGGTTTTTGGGATTTTTCTATTTAGTGCTTTTGGCATTAACAATTAATGATTTTAAGGTAATAAAAAACTTTTATAGTGTAATAAATCCTGCAAAACCAAGCAATGCGATTATTACGCCGATTAATCCTTCGCCGGCTATTACTCCAGCAGCAATTAGTCTTCCTTTTTCTGTTTTGTTTTTTTTGTCTGCAATAAAGCGCAGTATTCCGCCAACAAACAATGGCAGGCTTAATTCAATTGGCACATATAAGCCAATGCCAAAGGCAACCATTACAATGCCGGCTTTTAATGCAAGTGTTAAAATCACTGTGGCAATAAAGCCAATTGCAATGCCTGCAAGCATTGGTGTTGCAATTTTTCCAGCTGAAACAATTGCTGCAATTGCTTGTGCTTGAGGCGCTGGAAATTTTGGTGTTCCAATGCCGTATGTTGCCTGCAGTGCTGTTAACACAAACCCAAGGACAAGGGCTGCTCCAATCACTCCAATTGTTTGGGTTATTATTTGGTCTCTGGGTTTTGCTTTTAGCATGTAGCCTGCTTTTAGGTCCTGCATGAAGTCTCCACCCATTCCTGCCGCAATGCAGATTATTGCTGCCATTGCAATAAGTGGAATTGCGTTGAATCCAAGGAAAATCCTTACAAGTATTAGCACAATCATGGCAAATATTTCCATTGGGTCAACATTCATTTCACCTGTTACTCTTGCCCCAATGTAAGCCATGAAAAAAGAAGAAACAATGGCAATTGTTGAAAGCAATGGATCTAATTTTAATGCAATTGTAATGATTGTTATTGTTGCAATGAACACAATTACCCAGTTCTTGTTTAGTGTTTTTTTATTGGTGTGAATTTGTTTTACCATTTTTTTAATGTAGGGAACTCCTTTGAGCAAAAAATAAGCAATTGCTGCCCCAATGACTATTCCAATGCCGAGCGGGCTTGTAAAGGCAGTCATTGCCATGTTTTTGGATGCAAAAAAGCCATTCACTGTAAGAAAAGGAACAATTATTAAATGGCTAAGCACTGCACCCAAAAACCAAACCCCTGTGAAAACAGGGCCTATCAAATAACCACCAGCAATTGAAACCAGTGAAATGCCTGTGCCGATTGAAAAGTATTTTGCAAGCTGTGAGCCGGTCATGTCAATGTTTAATGCCGTGGGAATTGCTTTAAAGTAGTCCCGCACAATTGCAAATATTGATCCAATGCCGAACGCTTTAGCCAAAAATTTTGCTTTTTTTCCGCCTTTATCCCCTGCTTCAATTAGTGTTGCAGCCGCCCTCCCATCAGGGTAGGGAAGTTTTTCTCTTTCAATCATTTCTTTTCTTAATGGAATTGTGAACAGTATTCCCAGTAATCCACCACCCAAGGCAATTAGCATTATTTCAATGATGGAAATCTGCATTCCCATTAAATAAATTGCTGGAATTGTGAAAATTATTCCAGCTGCAAGTAGACCGCCAGTGCTTGCAGCTGTTTGAGCAATTACTATTTCTTTTTTGTTTGTTTTTCCCAAAAGTTTTAGTAATGCCATGCACATTAAAGAGGTTGTAACAATTGGCCAGTAAACGCCTCCAACCATTAAACCCAAGTAAGCTGAATACATTGCCACTGCTATTGAAAGAATAAATCCAAGGATTATTGCTCTTGTAGTTAACCCTTTGTTCATTTGGTGCACCGTTTTCGTGAAGCACT